>JAUIEH010000035.1 GCA_030428405.1 Alphaproteobacteria bacterium | reverse complement strand
CTAAACACTGCCGCTCTTCGACGGTCGCCAGACCTTACAAGACCCAGCGCGCCGGTAGCTCAGTTGGATAGAGCACCAGACTACGAATCTGGGGGTCGGGAGTTCGAATCTTCCCCGGCGCGCCATATAAATCAATAAGTTACGCTAATTTCGGCTTCGCGAGCTTCGGCTAGTGTCCGTGCTGTGTCCGCAGCTTCGAACACGAATTTGTCCACAGCAAAGGGGCGCACGGCCGACTAGAGCGGCGCGGGCGCGAAGGGCCAAACGGCGCTTCGGGCCGCACTCAGCTCGATCGCGTTCAAGCCACCCTATTCAACCCGAATGCTCATCAAACGGACTCAGGGGCCGCTCCTGCGCGACTACGAGTCGTTTTAAGCGACACACTCCCGCACCCCGGTCAGAGGAGGCGGGAGGCGGCGCTCGAAATCCGAAAATCATGTGCCGCCCCAGAACCATGTGCCATGATCAAACATGACAACGATCTACCTCATTGGACATTCGAACCGCTCCGCCTCCGACTTCGTCCACGAGCTGACCGCGCGCGGCGTCCGCCTCCTGATCGACGTCAGGTCGAGCCCACGGTCACGCTTCAAGCAGTTCGGCCGCGACGCGCTGGAGGCCGCCCTCGCAACACACGGCATCGCGTATTCGTGGCGGGGCGAAGTGCTGGGCGGAAGGACGACCATCGCCGTCGACGACCCGACTTTTGCGGCCGCGCTTGTGAGCGTGATCAGTGATGCTAGTTGCAACCCTATCGCGCTGATGTGCGCCGAAGGGGACCCGGCGGATTGTCACCGTTCCGGGAAGATCGGCGCGGCGCTGATTGCGCTGCACGGTCAGCCGTCCACGAACATCTTGCGCGACGGGACCGACGAGGGGATCGAGGCGACACTGGCGCGAACCTCGCCTGACCTGATCCCCTCAGAACTGCAGACCCGGTTGGCCTTGGGACCGCAAGCGGAGCTTGATCTAGCTCCGCGTCAGTATGCGCGGGGCGCCGATGACGGTCGGAAGTGAGTTCGCTGCTTATAGACCGGGGCGCTTGCGTGATTTGTTGTCAAAGATAGAGGCGCTTAGGCGGCTTGATGCCACAAAAACTGTCATTGCAGAAACAATCGCGGATCACACAAGCGTGGTGTCGGCCCGCATTTGTGGTCACGACGTTGGCGGCGGCTCGAATAGCTCGACAAAGTGTAAATGTCATCATTTACGATACGATTCGCATTGGAGACGATGACATGCCAGAAAGATCCCCTTGGGAGGACCGCGCCGCTAAACTCCTAAAAGCCGAGCTCAAACGGCGTGGCATGACCTACGCCCAGCTCGTCGAGAAGCTTGCAGCGATGGGGGTGCGCGAGGATGAGCGGAACGTGCGGAATAAGCTCAGTAGGGGGAAGTTCACCGCGGCCTTCCTGCTCCAATGTCTAGAGGCTCTTGGATCGCGGGAGTTGCGCTTGGATTAGCGCTCACACTCTCAATAGCCGGCGGCGTTCAAGAGGTAGCGCCCCAAGACGAGATACCCCAACAGCCCGCCGAGGAGCCCGCCGAGGAGCCCGCCGTAGAACCGCCAAGCGGAGCGGCCGAGGTCCATCCCGCTGAACCAGCCGCCGAGAGCGCAGAACCCGAAGAATCCGATGCGGTACAGGAGCAGGCGGGGGAGGAGCCCTTGGTCCGTGAAGGGCCGCACGGGATTCTTTGGGGCGACGGAACCGCTCAGTGGTTGATGGCGCTCGCCGCGTTCGCCTCCGTCGGGGTGAGCATTTGGGCGGTAGCGCTCTTGAGGGGCACGCTCAAGGCCACGAAGGATGCTCTCACGAAAGCCGACAAAGCCACTGCAGCCGCTAACCGCGCCGCTGACGCAGCTGTCGCCGCCAACGAGGGTTTTGCCGAGGCGTCTAAGAGAGAATTGCGAGCGTACCTCAAAGTGGACTCCTCGAATGGAGTCGTTGAGCCTGACAAACCCGCCTGGTTCGAATTCGTGATCAAGAACTATGGAAAGACCCCGGCGAATAATGTCGCCGCTAGCGCGACTGTGGTTGTGCGTACTAAGCCGTGGTCCTGGGAAAACGAAGACATCCCAGACCCTTCCGGCCTCAAGCCCGAATTAGTGCTTCACCCTGAGGACCCATTCAATTTGATCGGGCGAATGAGGGATGATGCGGGAAAACCGCTCGACCTTCCGCAACACGCTTTCGACGCGCTGAAGGATGACCTCGCCTGTGTCTATGTGCGCGTGCTGATCTATTATGATGACGTCTTTGGCGACCCGCACGAAACTGAACTCAGATTTGAGTTTTCCGGAAGCGAGTGCTTCGAGCTCAACCGCCCACGTTTGGCCTGGAGCGGCAACCGTGCAACCTAGACATAATGCCCCCAGCGCCGCCCTAATCACGGCGAGTCGCAAGCGCTAGGTGTGCTCGCTGCATAGTTCCGATCGATTGCTCCGACGGCGATCCGATGGTCACCATCAATTCCTACGGCGTGCCAATCGCCAGCTCGCCGATATTGGTGATCGACGATCGCCGCGCCCCGCACACCCGCAATCAGGCCGCCGGACTCGTCGACGACTAATAATTTGTCGGCGACGCTGAGGAGGCGCGCCGCCTATTGCAGGCGCTGCTCGCGGGGCGGCGGCTAGATGCCATCACCGCCGGCGGCAACCTCTGGTTTTCGTTGATGGGACTGCAGCAGGCGCTCGGTTCGCACCGCGGATTGTGCGGGATCTGACCGTCCGAGGAGAGGTTCGTTGTCGTTCGCCCGTCGGTCGCTTGCATAGATTGGGAATCTACGAGCCAGTGGAGATGGGATGGCGTCTCTTGTCGCGATCGTTGGCGAAGCTGATCGGCGCGCGTGAGTTCTAGCGGCCGTTCGCGAATCCGATACCCGCATGGACGCGCCGCGCCGCCGTTTTCATCGCTCCGGTACTTCGTGTCGTAACGTGAAGCGTCACCGTCCTGAATCACTACAAACTGGAGCAAGCTCGCCAGTGTGAGAAAGGCCTATGTGGTTGTCGTGCAGCCCTGATGACATCGCCCGTCTCAGCGATCGATTTCTGGCAGACTTGATGGTTCGACTCCTCGAAGCGGAGGCGCGCGCCAACGGCGTTCCCACCGGTTCGATCCATAGCGGCGGCCACCACCTCGCGCCGGACGGCGGCATTGACGTCTCGATCGAGTGGGACGGCGAACCGGCGAGCACGCCGAGGTTGCCGCGCCGACTCGTCTTCTTTCAATGCAAAGCCGAACCGATGCCTGCGGGCAAGATTACCACGGAGATGCGGCCCCGGGGCGCCCTCAGACAGATGTTCGCGGAGCTCGCCGCCCGCGACGGCGCCTACATCATCTGTTCCACCGAAAGCTGCTCGCGCCCGGCGCTGAAGAAGCGTTGCGACGCCATGCAGGCGGCGCTTGTCGACGCTGAGCCTTCCGCGCGTATTCACGCCGACTTCCTCGACGCCGACGCGCTGGCGCGATGGGTGAACGATCACCCTGGCGTAGCGCTTTGGGTGCTGGAGAAGAGCGGACGTCCGGCGGGCGGCTGGCGCGGCTGGGGCCGCTGGTCCGCGCCGGATGACGTCGGCGAGGCGCCCTATCTTCTCGACGAGCGTCTACGTGCGCAGCTCGGCGACGAGCCGAGGGGCGAGCCGGTCTCCGCGGCGAACGGCCTGGAGCGCATCCGATCACTGCTCGCGCACCCGCGCTCGGTGGTCCGCCTCGTGGGGCTGTCCGGCATGGGCAAGACACGGTTCGCCGAGGCCTTGTTCGACGCGCGTGTCGGCGAGGGCGCGCCCTCGCCCGACCTCGTGCTCTATACGGACATGTCCTGGGAGCCGTCGGCGCGGCCGGTCGACGTCGTCGAGCGGCTTGTGGCCGAGCGTCGGGACGCGATCGTCGTTGTCGACAACTGTCCCGGCGAATCGCACCGGACGCTGAGCCAGATCGTACGCCACGCAGAGAGCAAGACCCGCTTGCTGACCATCGACTTCGACGTCGGCGACGACCGACCGGAAGGCACGCAGGTCGTGCGACTGGACTCGAGCAGCAACGAGCTGATCGAAAAGCTCCTCGCGCATCGCGCGCCCGCGCTGTCGTTCGTCGATCGACGGCGTGTCGTAGAGTACTCCGACGGCAATGCCCGGATCGCGCTCGCGATCGCTGCGGCGGCAGGTCAGACCGGGTCGATCGCCAGCCTCGACGACCGCCAGATCCTCAAACGATTGTTCCAGGTCGACCGGCGACCCGCGGGCGAGCTCATGATGCGGTGCATGGAGGCGGCGGCGCTCGTCTACTCCTTCGACACCGAGCCGCGCGACGAGCGCCCGCCGGAGGCGGACCTAATCGCCGCCTTGGCACGGACATCCCCGGAGGAGCTTCACCGCGCGATCTCCGAAGCGCTCGATCTCGGCGTGATGCAAAAGCGCGGGCGTTGGCGCGCGGTGATGCCGCACGCGCTGGGCGTGCGGCTCGCGCGGCAAGCCTTCAAGCGCATCGCGCACAAGGACATCGTGGACGTGTTGGTCGACGAGGCTTCGCCAAGGCTTTCGCTGTCGTTCTTTAAGCGGATCGGCGCGCTGCACGATGTCGAGCCGGCTTGCGCGCTCGCCCGGCGGATGATGGCGCCTGATGGGCCATGGGGCGATCCGTCGAAACTCGAAGGCGAGACGCTCGCCGCGTTCCTGGCCGCCGCGCCGGCGGCGCCGGAAGACGCGCTCCAAGCGATGGAGCGAACCTTGGCGGGCGAACAATTGGAGCGCAGGGTCAGCGTCGACAACTACGGTCGCGGCTGCTTCGTACGGCTGGCGGGAAAGCTCGCATATGAGCCGGAGCTGTTTGACCGAGCGGCCCGTATCGTGGCGGCGTTCGCGATCGCCGAGCCGAAAAACCACAACAACAACGCTGCGCTTTCGCTATTTCAATCGATGTTCTGGATCGTATGCTCGGGCGTCAACGTGCCACCGCCAGATCGGTTTGCCGCGCTTGATTACTTGCTTGAGGGCAACGAGGAGCCAGAGCGCGAATTGGCCGTCAATGCACTCGGGGCTGCGCTGCGCACCTCACACTTTACGACCACGGGCGACGCATTCGAGTTTGGATCTCGCTCTCGCGATCAGGGCTGGGCCCCCCGAAGCAAGGCGGACGAGCGGGTTTGGTTCGAAGCAGTGGCGTCGCGTCTCGAGTCCATCGCCGCGCACGACGACGAGACCGCGCGTTTGGCGCGTCGAACTATGGGGCAGCAGCTGCGCGGGCTCGCGCGCCTAGGGCTCGACGATCTCGTTGCTCCGAGCTTCCGGGACCGGCGTGAGAAGCGCTTCGACCTCGACCTATGGAAGAGCGTTTGCGAGACACTCTTCTTCGACCGCGAGGAATTGCCGGCTGCCGTCGTCGATCGTCTCGATAGCCTCGAGAAGGATCTTCGTCCGACCGGCATCGGTGAGCGGTTCGAAGCTTTCGTCGTAGGCACCGCTTTTGACGTTTATCCCCCCGACGGAAATGTCGAGGACAGGGGCTACGGATGGAGCCAGCGCCAAGCCTATCAGATAGGTGTCGAATTGGCGCGACAGGGCGAACCGCTCACCCATTTTTTGGGGCGCACGGTTAGTGCGCAGGGCGGCGCACTCGGCACGTTCGGTAGGGGCGTCGCGAACGGCTCTGCAGATCAACGATTGTCCTGGAAGCGCTTGCGTGAGGCTTTTGCGGCGTGTGCGCGGGACGGCCGGAACGCGGCAGTATTGGGCGGGTTTCTCGGTGCCGTCCACGAGCACGATCCCGACCTTGCGTCTGAGTGGCTTGATCAAGCCGTCGACGACAACGAATTGGCGCCACACCTCGTCCATCTGACGTGCTGCACGGAACTCGACGCGCGCGCCTTGGAACGTTTGATCAAAGTTGCGGAAACGGCCGACGAACAGCTCGTGCGATCGTTTGTTCAGCTCCAATCCGGCGGTTTGACGGGTACGGTGGAGCCGGATCATCTAGCCAAGCTGCTGAGCGTCTTAGGTGGCAAAGGACCGCAAGGCGCTCTTGTCGCCTTGGATGTTCTGCATATGCGCCTGTTTGGCGACCGCCAACGAGTAGGAGACGTTTCTTCGGCGTTGCTCAGCGTAGGCTCAAACCTCTTGAGAACGCCGGATTTGGTGCCCGGAGCACATGGTTGGCACGGCTCGGGCGTTGGCGCGGTCGCCAAAGTCGTTCTCGCGCACGGAGATCAGACTGATCTTGCGCAGCACCTGTGCCAGAGGCTGCGCGTCGCTCTCGAGAGTCGTGAATGGCAAACGGACGGTTATGAAGAGCTCGCACGAGTCCTCGCGGAGTTTGCACCGCGTGTCGTCCTCAACGAAATCATAGATTTGGAGCTCGAAGGCGGCAGTGCATATTTTCGCTTTGAAAGCGTGTTCCAGGACTATTCACGCGACGATGAAGGCGCGATCGGAGCTGCCGGCCCAGAAGCGCTTATGGATTGGGTGGATGAAGAGCCTACGCGTCGCGCCCCAAAGCTCGCGCAGCTGGTAGGCTGCTACAGAGCGAAAGGCGAGGACGCGGATTTCGAATGGACGCCGATCGCGCTCCAATTGATCGACATGGAACCGCTTGTCGAGGGCGTTCTCGACGCGCTTGCGTCGCGGTTGCGGACAGGTTCATGGTCCGGTTCCGCGGCGCGACGGCACGAGCGCCAGCGCGCGCTGATGACCGGGCTACTCAAGCACACGAACCCAGTCGTACGCGAGTGGGCCCGCAAGACTGCCGAGGAAATCGAAGTTTGGATCGTCCGTGAAAGAGAGTGGGAGCGCGACGACGACGAGCGCTTCGAATAGACGACCTTTTTCACCTACTTTGGCCTGGTTCGCTCGGAGCGGCACACCGGTCGCCATTTCCAACCAGGCACATTCTGCAACGTCGCCTCCATTATGGGCCCAAAATGAGTAGTAGGCGGCGTTGTGGTTCCAAAACAATGCTGGACTATTTCGATGCGCGCTGTGGTGGACGTCGATCGTGAAGACTGGCCTGCAGAAGCGGCCCGACGTCCCAGCCGAAGTAGTCTCAAATAACTATACCCATACGAGACAACTCCATGAGACAATTTCGACGTCTCAAATAATCCTTAATGTACATTTTGAGACACCTGCCTCAGAATCTCTAAATCCTATTGAGACACATGGGGTTCAGATGGCGAGATATGGCTACGCTCGTGTAAGCACTAATGATCAGGATACAGCGATCCAAGAAGAGGCGCTGAAGTCCGCGGGCTGCGACGTCGTTCGCACCGAGAAGGCGAGCGGGACGACGACGAAGAACAGGCGCGAACTCGCCACGCTATTGGAATTCCTCCGCGAGCAGGATGTGCTCGTCGTGACCCGCATCGACCGGCTTGCGCGGTCAATCGGCGACCTCCAGCAGATTGTTGCGACATTGCGTGAGAAGGGCGCTCAGCTTCAGGCCACCGAACAGCCGATCGACACGACGACGGCAGCCGGCAAGGCGTTCCTCGACATGCTCGGCGTGTTCGCCGAGTTCGAGACCAATCTGCGCCGCGAGCGTCAGATGGAAGGCATCGTCAAGGCGAAGGCGCGCGGCGCGTATAAGGGCCGGCCGAAGACGATCGAAGAAGACGAGGTGCGCCGGCTGAAAGCCGACGGCATGGGCGCATCCGAGATCGCGCGCAGCCTGGGCATCGGCAGGGCCAGCGTTTACCGCGCGCTCACCGGGTAAGCGCAGCGCCGCTTTGGCCGCCGCCGGGCATGTTGCAACTAGCATCACAGTTGCGAATGTCGGCGCTCCGGTGCGACACTCGCCGCCTCTGCAGTCGATGAGGCCTGACATGCGGCAAATGCTGTCGGCGATCCTGCTGGCGCTCTTCGCTATCGCGGCTCCGGCGTTCGCCCAAGAGCGCCACGCCCTCATCATCGCCAATCGCGGCTATTCCGAAGCGGTCGGCCCGCTCGCCAACACACATGAAGACGCCGACATCGTCGCCGCTGCGCTGCGCGAGGCGGGCTTCAGCGTCGTCGTGGAGACTGAGCAGAGCAGGGTGGCGACGCTGGCCGCCTTGCGCGCGCATGCGCGCCGCGTCGCTTCCGGCGGGCCGGGCGCGGTCGGGCTCTTCTATTATGCCGGCCATGGCGCGGCCGATCTTGAAAGCGCGCGCAATTATCTGATCCCCGTCGATGTCGACGACGCCTCCACGCTCGCTTTATGGGACGCCTCCATCCCGCTGCCGGAAATCCAGCGCCGGCTGACGCGGTCGGCGCCAGGCGCGCATCACTTCATCGTCTTCGACGCCTGCCGCAATGAGCTGGAGCTTGCCGAGCGCGACATCGCCGCGCGTGGTTTCGTGCCGGAAATCTCTCAAGGCGGCGTGTTCGTGGCGTTCTCCACCGCGCCGCAACGTCCGGCCTCGGACGGAAACGCCAGCGAAGTGGGCGGGCCATACGCGAACGCCTTCGCCGCCGAAGTGCGCCGCGCGGCGGGCCGCGACGCTGTGCAGTTCTTCGAAGAGGTCCGCTACGCCGTGCGCGACCGCACCGGGCGCCAACAGCTGCCCTGGTCGGTGAACGGACTGGGCGAGCGGGTTTATCTTTTCGGGCGAGCGGACGCGGATGATGAGGAGGAGACGACCGACATCGCCGCGACTACGCCGGCGGCCTCGTCCGATCAGATCGTGTTCAACACGCTTGCCACCCCGTGCGAATACGCAACATTCGCACGCGACTTCGCCGACAGCCCGCTGGCCTTTACGGCGCGCGTTCGCGCCGGCTCGACCCCTCCATGCGATGAAGCGCCGGCCGAGGGCGACGACGCCGCGACAGACACTGCCGCTGCGGATGAGGCCGCCGCCCGCGCCGACATGGTGCGCGAGGCGCAACGTCTGCTCGCTGAGATGGGCTATGAGCCAGGTCCGGCAGACGGACAGCCTGGCTCGCGCACGCTGGCGGCGGTGCGCGCCTTCCGCGCTGCGCTGGACCTTTCGCCGGGCGAGACGATCGATGAGGACCTGCTGACTGATCTGCGCTCCGCGCAGCGGCTCAATCATCGTGCGCCTGCGCCAAGCGTGACGGAGGTCGCGACATCTCCGCCAGCGGCAAGCGGCGGCGCGCGTGCGGCTGGGTCCGTGTTCCGCGACAGCCTGCGTTCCGGCGGCGAGGGCCCTGAGATGGTCGTCGTGCCGGCGGGCTCGTTCACGATGGGATCGCCTTCAAACGAGGCGGGGCGCGGCAGCGACGAAGGCCCGCAGCGCACGGTGTCGATCCCGCGCGCGTTTGCGGTTGGACGCTATGAGGTGACCTGGGACGACTGGGCGGCGTGCGTGCGGGGCGGCGGGTGCGCATCCAATCCGAACCCTAGCGATCAGGGTTGGGGTCGCGGCAGGCGGCCGGTGATCAATGTCTCGTGGAACGACGCTCAGGAATACGTTCGATGGCTGTCATCGCAGACCGGCGAAACCTACCGGCTTCTGAGCGAAGCGGAGTGGGAGTATGCGGCGCGTGCCGGCTCGACGGGACGCTATGCGTGGGGCGACCAAGAGCCGACTTGTTCGACCAGCGCTGCAAACGGCGCGAACTATTCCGCTTGTAGCGATAATCGGACCCATGCCGTGGGCTCCTATCGCGCCAATCGGTTTGGTCTCCATGACATGCACGGCAATGTCTGGGAGTGGGTGGAAGATTGCTACGCGGACAGCTATTCCGGCGCGCCGACGAACGGCTCCGCACGCACGAGCGGAGACTGCTCGCGCCGTGTTCTCCGCGGTGGTTCCTGGGTCGTCAATCCTCAGCTCCTCCGCTCGGCGAACCGCATCAGGAACGCCCCTTCGAACCGCTACGTCGTCAGCGGTTTTCGTTTGGCCAGGACCGTTTCAGGTCCTTGATCTTGGCTTCCTAACCTCCTGCGTCTTTAAGTGCTTCCGGGATGCCGACGCAATTTTCCTACGCCGCTGGTCGCCGATTGAGCGCCGTTCGGTGTTTGGTGTAGCCGACCAGCGCACGCCCCCAGCTGACGCGCATTTCGATGTCCGAGATCGTTCGCTGCGCCGAGGGTGGCTAAATTTGCTTACGGTGGCTCCAGTCAGGACTCCGCGATCCGATTGCGCATCTCAGACAGGCGCCGTATGGACAGTCTCCCGCCGCGCGCGCGTTTTACGGGCGCTCAGGCGGGCCATAGGGGTGTAGCTCAGTTGGTAGAGCACCGGTCTCCAAAACCGGTGGCCGGGGGTTCGAGTCCCTCCGCCCCTGCCATTTCGCGGGCCACGCCCGTGCGATACGCGACGCCTCGGTCGGGGCGGGCGCGTGCGGTAAAAATTTGGTTCCTTAACACTTGCTATTTGGTGCGGCTTGCGCCAAATGGACTGCTTCACGATTCGACGTGGGGCGCGCATCGGTCCGTTTTTCAGCGACGGACCGATATTTTGCATTGGCGACAAAGGTCAGCATGTCAACGGCACGGCGGCGTACGAACCCTTTCCAGTTCCTGAAGGAAGTCCGGCAGGAAGGCGAGAAGGTCACCTGGACGACGTGGAAGGAGACCGTCATCACGACGATCATGGTCTTCATCATGGTCGTTCTGGCGGGGATCTTCTTCTTCGTGGTCGATTCCGCGCTCGGCATGATCGTGCGCTTCGCGTTGAGCTTCGGCGGCGGCGGGGACGTGTCATGAGCGAAGCGACGGAAACATCGCAGACCGAAGCGGCGCCGGCCGCGGCCGAGCCCGCATCCGAGCGCCGCAGCGACTTCAAATGGTACATCGTCCACGTCTACTCGAATTTCGAGAACCGCGTGGCGACAACCATTCGCGAAGAGGCCGCCACGCGCGGGCTCGACGATTGCTTTGAAGAGATCCTGGTGCCGAGCGAGGAAGTCACCGAAGTGCGGCGCGGCCGCAAGGTGACGAGCGAGAAGACGTTTTATCCCGGCTATGTGCTGGTGAAGATGCGTCTGACCGACGACGCTTATCACCTCGTCAAGAACACGCCGAAAGTGACCGGCTTTCTCGGCGCCGATCACGGCAAGAAGCCGTTGCCGGTCAGCGAGCGCGAAGTCCGCCGCACGCTGGGCCAGGCCGAAGAGGGCGCTGAACGCACGCGCCCGACGGTGACTTACGAAATCAACGAAAAGGTCCGGGTGACCGACGGACCCTTCTCGTCCTTCGAGGGCGTGGTCGAAGAGGTCGATGAGGAGCGCGCGCGGCTTAAGGTGGCCGTGTCGATCTTCGGGCGGGCGACGCCTGTGGAGCTCGATTACACTCAGGTGGAGAAAACCTAAGGCGCGCAAGCGAAATGTGCGGAAGGCGACGTGGAAATCCCTGGCGTCGCCGCACCGCGCGGGCGGGAGCCCGATTGGGCCTCGCATGAGAGGGTGAGATGGCGAAGAAGATAGACGGCTACATTAAACTACAGGTGCCCGCGGGCGCGGCGAATCCGTCGCCCCCGATCGGCCCTGCGCTTGGCCAGCGCGGCGTTAACATTATGGAGTTCTGCAAGGCGTTCAACGCCAAGACGCAGGAAATGGAGAAGGGCATGCCCCTTCCCACCGTCATTACTGTGTACTCGGACAAATCCTTCACGTTCGAGACCAAGACGGCGCCGGCGTCTTTCTACCTGTTGAAAGCCGCCAAGCTGAAAAAGGGCTCGCAGACGCCCGGCCGCGATGTCGCGGGCTCTGTCACGATGGCGCAGTGCCGCGAAATCGCTGAGGCGAAATTCGCGGACCTGTCCGCCAATGATCTGGATCAGGCGACGAAGATCATCGCCGGTTCGGCCCGTTCAATGGGCCTTGCGGTCGAGGGGGCTTGAGCATGGCGAAGATGGGAAAGCGCATGGCTGCGGCCTCCGAGCCGATTGACCGCGACGCGCTCTATCCGGTGACGGACGCTGTTAAGCTGGTGAAGTCCGGCGCGAAGGCGAAATTCGACGAAACGATCGAGATCGCCATCAATCTGGGCCTCGACGTGCGCCAGCAGGATCAGACCCTGCGCGGCGTGTGCACCTTGCCGAACGGCACCGGCCGCGACGTGCGCGTGGCGGTGTTCGCCAAAGGTCCGAAGGCGGATGAAGCCAAAGAGGCGGGCGCAGACCTGGTCGGCGCGGAAGACCTCGCAGAGCAGATCCAGGC
>JAUIEH010000518.1 GCA_030428405.1 Alphaproteobacteria bacterium | reverse complement strand
AAAGCCGTGATAGCCGTCAATGACGATGACGGCGTCGTCGTCCGGCACGCTCGCAATGAGCGCGTTGAGGTCATCTGTTCCGTAGCCGGAATTGAAGAAGACCTGGCTGACATAGACCATGTCCCAGTCACCCGCCTGCGCGGCCTCGCAGAAGCGCTCGGGAAAGCTCGCGAAGGGCTCGACCGCGATGCGTTTGACCTCGACGAGGCCGTCCTCCTCAAGGCGCGCTGCCTGTCGCGAAAAGGAGTGAAACTCACCGTCCGTCGTCAGAATACGATGGGTCCGGCCCGGCTCCAGGCTCGACAACAAGCGGCCGAGAAATTCATGCGTGCTCGGCGCAAAGGCGAGTGTCGCGGGATCGGGAAGGTTCAGGACGCCGGCGACATGGCGCTGCGCCTCCGGGATCAACTCGCCGAAGACATAGCCCCATTTATCATCCAGCAAGCGCGCCGCGACATTCCAGGCTTCGGCATGCGCCGTGCGGGTGACGTCCGGCCAGGGATGGTGGCTGTGGGCGGCGAAATGCAGAGGCGCGCCCGGAACGCCGATCGAGCCGGCGAAATGCGCTTTCCAGCTCTTCATTCCGCAGCGCCGGCATAGCGATAGGCCATGGCCGTCTTGATCGACTCTGGCAGAGGCGGCCGCTTCGAGCCGGGCAAGAGAAACGTCACCAGCGAGAATAGATCCGTGAAGACGCGGTGGCGCTCAGCGGCGCGACTCAAATATTCGTGCCCGGACGAACCGCCCGTGCCGACGCGCCGGCCGATCATGCGCATCGCCATGAGCGCGTGACGGTGGCGCCAGACCGACATGGCTTCATCCAGATCCATCAGCTGCGACAAGAGCCGGAACGGCGTCTGGGCGGCGGGCTCGTCGCGATAGAGCATGATGAAAAGCGCCGCCTGCAGCGCCTCGCGGCTCATCCGCCACTCGCCGTCCGCGCGCAGCTCTTCGAAGCGGTCGGCGTCGAACAGCGCGCGCAGGAGTTGGGTGGAGCGCTTAAGACCCTCAAGCTGCGTCTTGCGCTCCTCCTCCGACATATGCGGATGGGTCTCGATGATGGAGGCGTCGGCCGCGAGCGCCTCGTCGAGCGCGGATTCATAAGCCGTGCGGAAATCATAATCGCCCATCGCGACGAAGGGCGTGCGCTCCAGCCAGGCCTGGATCTGATCGAGCAGAGACGGCGCCGCCTCGGCCTCGCGCACGCGCGCGCGGTCTTCTTCCGTCAACCGACTGTCATAGTCGCGCCCGTCATAAGAGAGCCGCTCAGCGCGGGTGAGGCCGAGACGCGATTCGAGCAGGCGAAACTGCACGCTCTGAAAGCCCGAGGCCGGCGTCAGCATGTCGCGAAACTCAAGGAAATCGAGCGGCGTCATGGTTTCGAGAATGTCGACCTGGCCGATCAGGGTCTTGAAGATCAACAAGACCCGCTCAAGCGCCCTCGCAACATCAGCGATCTCGCGGTCGTCCAGCTCGTCTTCCGCGAGGGCGGTCTGCACGGCGTCGAGTTCGAACAAGACCTGCTTGAACCAGAGCTCATAGGTCTGGTGGATGATGATGAAGAGCATCTCGTCATGCGCGGGCGTATTGAGACGTTCGCTCTCAAGCGTCTGCGCGCTTAAGAGACGCTCAAGCTGCAGATAGCTGGAATAGTTCACGACGAAAGTCCTTGGGCGCGAGAAGCGCGGAGCATCGCGCCCACGCGCTGCGCGGGCAAGGCCGGATCAGGCGCGCGCGCAGGCGCCGGCGCGTCCCGCGATCAGTCGCGGCGCAAGCACGCCGTCCTCATTGCGCGCAAACTCGACCGCATCGACGCAGACGCGCGCTGCATTCTCGCGAATCACCACCGGCAGGAAAGCGCGCTCGCCCGCCCTGTCGACGACCAGCGGGCCGAGCACGACGCGCGCATGACCGGGCGCGGCGTCCTCATCGGCGCTGACCAGATGGGCGCCGAGCCCGCGCTCAATGCGGCTCATGCAGGCGGCCAGCGAGACTTCGCCCGACGCCAGACTGCGGCGCAGCATGGCGCGCTCCCGGCCCGGCCGCGGCGCCGCCGTCCATACGCCGTTGGCGATGTCGCCCTCGACTGCTGCGGCGATGACGCGGTCGGCCTGCGCGCGCGATTGTTCGCGCACCAGGTCGAT
>JAUIEH010000517.1 GCA_030428405.1 Alphaproteobacteria bacterium | reverse complement strand
CGAGCCGCCGGATGCGCGTTGGCGCATGGTCATGCCCGGCATGACCGAGCGCTTATTGCCGCATGTCAGTGATGCGCGCGGGCGCGCCAAACTGATCCGGCTCAAGGCGGGCAGCGCCATTCCCGAGCACGGACATGTCGGGCGCGAAATCACGCTCGTGCTCGATGGCGCATATTACGACGAATACGGCTTCTACGAGCCCGGTTCGATCAGCGTCGTCGATGACAGCGTCGATCATCGCCCAATGGTCGGCAAAGAGCGCGACTGCATCTGTCTCGCGGTGGAAGAGGGCAGATTGATCGTGCGGCGGCCTTTGCGCGAACTCCTGCGCTATTTTTTCGGGTAAGCGGAGACATCAATGCGCTTTGCGGCATCTCTTCGGACGCCATTTATGGCGATGGCGGTGGTTATGGCGGGCTTCACCGCCTGGCAAGACGCCAACTCAGCCCATGCGCTGAACGTGCCGGCCGATGGCGACCTTGTCTTCGAGGTCTATCGCAATGGCGACCGTTTCGGCACGCACGCCGTTTCATTTCGTGAGAGTGGTGACGAGCTGGAGGTCGAGACCGATATCGATCTGCGGGTCGGGCTCGGACCGGTGACATTTTTCCGCTACCGCCACGACGCCCGCGAAGTCTGGCGCGACGGACAGCTCGTGTCGCTGAATTCGCAGACGCTGAAGGACGGGCGCAATTTGTCCTTGAACGTTGCGTCCAACGGCGCTGAGGCGCTCGACATTGAGGGCGAGGCCGGCGTCAGCGCGGCGCCGCTGGGTTCTGTGCCGACGTCTTACTGGAACATGGCTCTGATCGAGCGCACCGAAATGCTCAACACGGAGACCGGCGAGTTGATGCCGATCAGCGTGCGCGAGCTGGGCGCTGAAAATGTCGAGGCGGGCGGAGAAACCGTGCGTGCAACGCGCTATCGCATCGATGGCGGTCCGATTCCGCTTGATATTCTTTATGACGACGACCAGCGCTGGGTCGGACTGGCGTTTACGGCGCGTGGCTCGGAAGTGATCTATCGTCTTATCGACGGCTGAGCGCGCATCTCTTGAAGCGCTTGGGCCTTACGACGCCACCTTTTCAAACGTGAACTGACCGACATTGATGCGGCCTGTGCGAAAGCCTGCCTCGCAATAAGCAAGATAATAGCGCCACAAGCGCCGGAAGCGCTCATCAAAGCGATCGCTGAGCTCGCAGATTTCGCTCCAGCGCGCGTCAAAACGCTCACGCCAGCGTTTCAGCGTCTCGGCATAGTCCTCGCCAAAATTGAACGTGTCGCATAAGGACAGGCCCGCCTGGCCGGCTTCTTCCTTCAGCCGCGAGACGCTCGGCAGCATGCCGCCGGGAAAGATGTGGCGCTGGATGAAGTCGACGCCGCGGCGATAGCTCTCAAACAGCTCTTCACGGATGGTGATGATTTGCAGGCCTGCGCGTCCGCCCGGATTGAGCGCGGAAGCGACCTTGCTGAAATATTGCGGCCAATATTTTTCGCCAACGGCTTCAAACATCTCGATCGACGCGATCTTGTCGAAGCGGCCTTCGATGTCGCGATAATCCTGAAGCCGGATATCGCTCTTATGCGCAAGCTGCAGCTTTTCTAAACGTTCGCGGGTGTATGCATGTTGCGATGGGCTGATTGTGACGCCGGTGACATGCGCATCACGCTCCTTGGCTGCGTATTCGGCGAACCCGCCCCAGCCACAGCCGATTTCCAGCACGCGGTCGCCGCTGCCGAGGCCGATGAGGTCGGCGAGACGGGCGTATTTTTCGTGTTGAGCGTCTTCGAGCGATTGGCCCGGTTTTGAAAATAAGGCCGCGGAATAGCTCATCGAGGGATCGAGCCAGAGCGCATAAAACTCATTGCTCAGATCATAATGGGCATAGATGTTGGCGCGCGCGCCGCTGCGCGAATTGCCGCGCAGCAAATGGCGCAGCCGGTTGAAGAAGCGGATCAGCCTGCGGCCGCGCAAACCTTCGACGACGGCGTCCATATTGAGCGAAAACAAGCGCAGCATCGCGCTCAGATCGGGCGTGTCCCAATCGCCGTCGACATAGCTCTCCGCAACGCCCATCGAACCTTTCGACAAGATCTGACGTGCAAAGCGCCAGTCATTGATGACGATTTCAGCCTGCGGCCCGGGCTC
>JAUIEH010000034.1 GCA_030428405.1 Alphaproteobacteria bacterium | reverse complement strand
AAACGGGGTGATGATCCCTGCGCGCGAATGCCCGGAACGCGCCAGCATCGTTCACGACGCTTTGGCGGCGGCGGATGGATTTTCCATCTCCGCTCCCGGCCCGGCAGAGCCAGAGCGCTTCGCGCGCATACATGATGCGCGCTATCTGGCGTTTCTGCAGGAAGCCTGGACACTCTGGGCCGCACATCTCGAACAAGCCGGCGAGCCACTTTGCGACGCCGTGCCGTTGACGTTTCCGACCTTCCGCCTACGCGCCATCGAGCCTGACACCATCACCGGCAAGCTCGGCCACTACGCCATCGACGCCGGCACGCCCGTTACGCCGGGCGCCTGGACGGCTGCGGCGGCGTCTGCGCAATGCGCCCTGGAAGCGCAGAAACTGATCGCTGATGGCGCGCGCGCGGCCTTCGCGCTCTGCCGGCCGCCAGGACATCATGCGTCTACGGATATGTATGGCGGCTATTGCTTCCTGAACAACGCAGCAATCGCAGCTCAGGCCTTCATCGACGCAGGCGCTGCGCGCGTCGCCGTGCTCGATGTCGACTATCACCACGGCAATGGCACACAATCGATTTTCTATGAGCGCGGCGACGTCCTCACCATCAATATTCACGCAGACCCAATGTTCGAATATCCGTTCTTTCTCGGCCATGCCCATGAAACGGGACGAGATGCGGGCGAGAACGCCAATCTCAACTTGCCGCTTCAGCGCGGCGCGACATGGTCGAGCTATTCTGAAGCGCTCGAACAGGCCTGCGCGCGCATTGAAGCGTTCGGCGCTGACGCGCTCGTATTGTCCTGGGGCTTCGACACATTCGTCGACGACCCATTATCCACGTTCCAGCTGCAGACGGACGACTTTGCGCGACTAGGCGCGCGCATCTGCGCGCTCGGTCATCCCATACTGGTCTGCCTAGAGGGCGGTTATGCAACTGATGCGCTCGGCCGCAATGTCGCGGCGGGGCTGAGCGGACTTGCAAATGAGTTGCGTTAGAGGAACTGGACGCGATTCAGAGCCGGAAAGTGAGAATTGTGCGTTGCAACAACACATTAATGGCGGCGGAAGTTGAAAAACAATTCAGCGGAATAACGTTTTCGTCTTGATTTCGCCGTGGAGTTTGAGCATTTAACCTGCTGTTCGGGCGACCAATTCGGCCCGGGAAATGAAGTCTGAAATGCAGGCCTGCCTGTTCGCATGACCGCCCTTCCCGACACGACTGCAACCTGAGCACTTAACCGGCGCGTGTCGGCGGCTCAGGGCCAAAGACTCGCGTTAATTGGAACTATCGCGATCCGGGAAGGACGCTTACGCATGACTATCGGCACTGTAAAATTCTTCAACACCCAAAAAGGCTACGGCTTCATCACGCCGGAAGACGGCGGCCAGGACGTGTTCGTCCATATCTCCGCTGTCGAAGCCTCAGGCATGTCGACGCTTGCGGACGGCCAGAAAGTCTCTTTCGAGACGGAGCCTGACGCGCGCGGCAAAGGCCCCAAAGCGGTGAACCTGGCCGAAGCCAGCTAACTGCGCCTCCAGGACGCGAGAAGCCGCCTCGGTGAAAGCCGAGGCGGTTTTTCTTTGTGCAGAGCACACAAAACGCCGCGTTGACGCCATAAACGCGCCCGACGCCAAGACCACCAAGTCCGACGAGAAATCGATCGGCGGGGATGCGTGATGATCAGACTATTGGCCGCGCTCGCCGTGGCGGGCCTGTTCGGCGCGACCCTCGCGGGCTTTGCTGCGCGGCTTGGACACCCCTTTGAGCTCTTCAGCCATTTTCGTCCGCACTGGGCGTTTGCAGCCGCGCTCCTCGCGCCGCTCGCGCTGCTTGTCCGTCAGCGCTGGGCCGCCGGCGCGCTCGCCGCTTTGGCGCTGGTCAACACCGGCGCGGTCATTGCCGGCGTGCGCGGCGGCGTCCGCGTTCCGCCTGCGGACGCTGAGCCGCAACTTGTCCTCGTCTGGGCCAATCTCGAATACAATCCTGAAGCGCTCGATGAAGTCGCAGCGCTCGCGCGGCGCCACGACGCGGACATCGTCGCGTTGACAGAACTTCCGTCAGGAGCACCGAACTGGACTGCGCTCTTGCCCGGCCTGCCCTGCGTCTCAGTGCCGGCGCATCGCGACGTGTTCACCGTCGCGCTCATCACGCGCGCGCCATGCCGCCAGGCGGAAACGGCGAGCCCGGAGCAATGGCGCCACGCAGCGCGCTTCATCGAGACGCCAGAAGACCCGCGCCTCATTGCGCTGCATCCGATCCCGCCAATGACGCCGGAAGCGCTCGCCCGACGCGACGCGGTCATCCGCGCAACGGTCGAGACGGCGCGCCGACGCAACGCGGACATCCTCGTCGGCGACTTCAACGCGACACCCTGGTCGCCTGTCATGATGGATGTGCGTCGAGCCGGCTTTCGGCCGATCGACTGCGGCGCGCCGTGGCGTTCAACCTGGCGCAGACGCCACATGCTGACCGGGCTGCCGATAGACCTTGCTTATGCAGGCCCGCGCATCGCGCGTGCACGCTGTCGCGTCGGCGAAGCAACGGGCTCGGATCATTTCCCGCTTGTCATCGAATTCGATCTTGCCGCGCAGTGATGCTGCATCATGCGTGCGGCGCTTCTCGTGCAGAGATGCGCCGCGTCGGAGCCTGGGAGGTTATGGGAGACCGCGGCCCGACGCGGCGCGGCCGGCGAAAATCAGCCGACCGTAAGCTCTGCAATCTCGCCGGTGCGGCGGTTATATTCGCAGTAGACGGACAAGGTCGACTGCTCGCCCGCGCTGGCGCGGAAATAGACTTTAATGACGCCGCCGCGCGTGCGGAATTGAACGCGGCTTGTGCTGAGCGCGTCCGTCGTCACGCCGGATTGTTCGGCGACAGCGGCGGTGCATGCTTCGAGCGCATTGGCGCGGTCTTCGGTGGCGTCGGCGAGCGCAGGCGCGCTGGCGGCGAGCCCGGACGCCGCCGCAAGCGCGGCTGCAAGGGCGTAACGGGAGGAGCGATTGATCAGGCGGGTCATGTTTTCATCTCCATCGACCTGCGTCGCGCTGCGGCGACGACGGTGAAAATTATACCGACTGGTCTATTTATGTAAACTGGTCTATCTAGTTGCCATGACAAAAAAATCGGCGGCACAATGGCGTCCATGACCCGTGATAAGAAATGCGAGATCATCGCCGCTGCGGGAAAGCTGTTTCGGCGTCAGGGATATGCCGGCACTGGCCTGAGCGAAATTCTCGCCGAGTCCAACGCGCCCAAGGGCTCGCTGTATCACTATTTTCCTGACGGCAAGGAAGCCATCGGGGTGGCGGCCATTGAAGAAGCCGGCCAGACGATGGAGCGCGAGCTTTTGCGCTATCGCGAGAGCGGCGCGCGTTCTGATGAGCTTTTGATGATGACGGCGCGCCATCTGGGCGAGTGGCTGCAAAATTCCGGATTTTGCGAAGGCTGCGGCATTGCAACGACCGTTCTTGAGACGTCGGCCTCGAGCGAGCGTCTGCGCGAAGCTGGCGAGCGCGCTTATGCGAGCTGGCGCAAGGTGATTGAAGACTGCCTTCTCAGCGAAAACGTCGCGCCCGCGCGCGCAGAGCGGCTCGCGGCGCTGGTCATGTCGGCCCTGCAGGGCGGTCTCATTCAAAGCCGGGTGAGCCGCTCGACGGAACATTTGACCGTGTCGGCCGAGGAAGTCGCGAGCCTTTTGCGCGCCGCGCGCGAGGATGCGGCTGCGCAACGCAAGTCAGCCTGAGCCAGTGCGTCGCTAAATTCGTCCGCTCAAGGATGAGATGAGCAAGCGCCATTGCCTGGCCAGCAAAAGGCGCTCGCCGGCATCGGCGTAAGGATCGCGGTCAGGTTTGGCCATTTGCTTGAGATAGCCGGGCACGAGCGCGACATAGCCAAGCGCGGGCCAGAGCGCAACGTCTACGGACTGTCTGCTCGCATCATCGTAGGCGCTTTGGGCGGCGGCGCCGATTTCACCGAGCGCGGCCGTCACGCCGCTTCGCCCGCCACGCTGGGCAAGCAGGGCGTCGGGAAGATCATATTTCGTTTTGAGCGTGCGCGGCACAGGCGCTCGGCCATCAGCTGCGAGCGGCGCGAAAGCGCGCATCAGCGCCGTGAGCCCCCAGGCGCGCGCGCATGCTCTGAGAAAGCGCTCAGCATCCGGATCAGACAGCTCCGCGCCGCACGTCACAGCTGCAGCGCGCATGACGCCGCCCGCGCTCGCCTCGGCATAAGCCCCAAGCGCTTCCAGATCGGCGAAGGGCTCGCCATCAAGGTCGCGCGCGCGCGCATCGATGAGACAGGTCAAGGCCGCGCAGAGCTCGGTGCGCGCACATCGCGAGGCCGCCTCATCCAGCGCCAGCGCCAGTTCATGACCGCGCGCCGGACCGCCCTGGCTGATCTCGTCGAGCGCCTCGCGCCACCACTGCAGTCGGATTTCGCCAAGCATCGGCTCAGAGGCGTGTTCCGCGATGCGCGCGATTTCGAGATTGAAGGCGTAAACTGCAGCAAGGCCCGCGCGTGCAGGCTCGGGCGCAAATCGCGCAGTCAGCCAGCGGTCCTCATCTGCGCGCCGCACAAGCGCATCCAAGCCTTGCTGCGGCTCTGCGCCGTCTGGCCCGGCGCTTTGAGTTTCAGCCATCAGCGCGCCTCGCCGATCGCGCGGACGTGCACGAACAAAGCTTTCGCGATAACAATCCTTTTCGCGCAAGACGCTGACATTCGCGAAGAAACCTCTATTTGTGACGGGAGTGCCGCGCGCAGACGCGCCGCTTTCGCCGCTAAGTTATGGAGACGCCCATATGGCCGTTGAACTTCCCAACCTTCCCTACGCGCGCGACGCGCTGGCCCCGCATATTTCGGAGGAGACGCTCGATTACCACTACGCCAAGCACCACCAGGCCTATGTGGACAAGACGAACTCCCTGATCGAAGGCACGGCGCACGCCAACAGCTCGCTTGAAGACATCGTCCACGCCGCTTCCGGCTCGGACGACATGCTCTTCAACCAATCCGCTCAGATCTGGAACCACACTTTTTACTGGAACTCCATGCGCCCGAATGGCGGCGGCGCGCCGAGCGGCCATATCGCCGACAAGATCAACGAAGATTTCGGCTCATACGACGAGTTCAAGTCGCAATTCTCGAGCGCGGCCGCGGGTCAGTTCGCCTCCGGCTGGGCCTGGCTGGTTTTGGACAACGGCAAGCTCGCAATCCGCAAGACGTCCAACGCCGGCACCCCGCTGGTCGAGAGCGGCGTCTCCCCGCTTTTGACCATCGATGTCTGGGAACACGCTTATTACATCGACTTCCGCAATAAGCGCCCGGACTACATCTCGACCTTCCTCGACAATCTGGTCAATTGGGAGTTCGCGAGCGCGAATCTGAACCAGGCCGCCGCCAACGCCTGATCACAAATCCAATGCCTGCGCTGGACCATTCGGTCCAGCCATGAACAATGCAAGGCGGGGAGCGAAACGCTCCCCGCCTTTGTTTTGAGCCCTATACTCGTGCGGGCTCAGTTGAGTGATGGGGAGATGACGATGCGTATTGGGATTTGGGGCGCCTCATGCGCGGCTTTGATGGCTGCGGCCTGTGCGACGACAAGTTCGCCGGAAACTTTGAGCGAGCTGACGCCGGTGAGCGATCCCCGCTTCGCCGAACTGGACGCCTATTTTGCGCAAAGCGCTGAAGACGGCGTGCGCGCGGGCTATGTCGTCGCAATCATTGAGGACGGCGCGCTCGTCCATTCGCTCGCAACAGGCGCCGCAGACCTTGAAGCCGGCGTCGCGATGCAACTCAACACGCGTTTTCGCATCGCCTCGATGTCAAAGCCCATCACGTCCGCCGCCGTCATGATGCTGGTCGAGGACGGCATCATCGGACTGGACGATCCTGTCGCCGATTACGTGCCGGACATCGCAGCGATGGAGGTCGCCGTCGCCCCGACGGCGAATGCCGACGGCGTCATCGAAACCCGCCCGGCCGCAAATGTGATGACCGTTCGTCATCTGCTCACCCATTCATCCGGCATCGGATATTTGTTCGATTTCGAGTCCGATCTGGGCCAGCTCTATCTCGCCAATTCGCTTTATTCCGGCGAAGGCGACCTTGAAGCGCGCATGGGCCAGCTCTCCGAATTGCCGCTCTATTTCGATCCCGGCGCGATGTGGTTTTACAGCTATAGCGTCGACGTGCTCGGCCGCGTCGTGGAAGTCGCCTCCGGACAGCCCTTCGAGGAATTTCTCGACGAACGCATCTTCACGCCCTTGGGCATGAACGACACGACGTTCTTTCCGGCGCCGGAGGACTATGCAGGCATAGCGCGCATTCACACTCATATCGAAGGCGGCGCGATTGTCGCTGCGTTCGCGCCTTCCGGCGCAACGGAGCCCGACCAATATGGCCGCCAGCCGGAATTCATTCCTGACTGGCCCTCGGGCGGCGGCGGTCTTGTTTCTGATACAGACGATTATCTTCGCTTCGCACAGATGCTCGCCAATGGCGGTGAGTTGGACGGCGTGCGAATCCTGAGCGAAGCCTCAGTCGACGCCATGACCTCGCGCCAGCTCGACCCGGCCCTGACGCCAGCGGGCTTTGCCGGCTTTGAGGCCGGCTTCGGCGTCGCCTTTACGAGCGACGCCGCCGCCAGCGCGATTGAAGACCGAAACGGCGATTTCAGCTGGGGCGGCTTTTTTGGCACGGACTTCGTGGTCAGCCCCGAGACCGGCGTGGTCGCGATCATGATGAGCCAGAACCTGCCCGGCCCGCATGCGCCCGATGCTGATCCGCGCGCCGATTTCAGACGCCTGGTTTATGAAGGTCTCGCCGAATAGACGCCGACAAATGCGCGCTGCGCGCTTGGTCTATTCGCGCCCGTTCGTCCCACTCGGATTTGACGGGCCATGGTCAAGCGCGCGCGCGCCGCTGTCGACGCTCGATGCGGCGTCAGGCGCCCCGCCTTCATCCGCATCAGCGCTTTCCGAGTCGTCTTCATCATCGCTGGCTTGCACGGACGGGTCGGGATCGGCCGGCTCGACGAATTCGAACATCAGATAACGAATGGTGTGGTCACTGATATTCAACGCCTCGTGCCAAACCACGCCCGGGCTCGTCCAGCTGCTATTGGTCTCGAGTTCAAGCTGTGTGACGCCCGCCGCCGTCGTCATCTCCATGACGCCGCCTTCGATGACGAAACCGACATGGGGCGGATGGTAATGGCGCTCATGCCCCACGCCGGGCGCAAACACGCACTCGATGAGGCGCGCGCGCTCATCGGCCTGCAGGACGCGGCAAACCTCCGCGCCGTTCCAGCCCGCTTGAATAGCGTTGGGATAGGCCTCTGCGGTCTGAGCCTGAGCCGAACTGAACCAGCCGCCCGTCGCCGCGGCGGCGCCGAGAAGCTGCGCTAATGCGCGTTTTCTTCTCACTGATCGTTCCTAATCCACCGCAATCAGGCCGGCGGCGATATGCCGGCCTTCCGACAACAACGTCGCATAGACGCGGCATGCTGCGCCGGTGTCCATCGCTTCAAGAGCGATGCCGCAAGCGCGAACATGCGCGCGCAGCTCTTGCGGCAAATGTCGCAATCGCTCGCCTACGCCAAGCAATAATAGCTCAGGACGCGGATCGGCTTCGATGACGGGAGTCAGATGAATGTCAGTGATTTCAGCGAGCTGGGACGGCTCCCAGGGGAATATTTCCCCATTCACGATAAGGACGGAGCCCTCATGGCGCGCGCCGTCAATGCGAAACCCGCCATCGCCATAGGCGGTGATGGGCGGAAAGGCGATGAAATTAGGCTTGTCCGCCCCGGTCACGGCCGCGCATCAGCGCCGCTCTGGGAGACGTTGGCGCCTGCGCCGCCGCCCTGACGCACGCCGAGAATGAGCAATACGGGCGCTGCGACAAAGATCGAGGAATAGGTGCCGATCACCACGCCCCAGATCATCGTGAAGGAGAAGCCGCGCAGCACTTCTCCTCCGAGCACGAACAAGGAGCCAAGCGCGATGAGCGTCGTCACCGAGGTCATGATGGTGCGCGAGAGCGTCTTGTTGATCGCGAAATTGATCAGCTCGTCCATCGGCATTTTTTTGTATTTCCGCATTTTCTCGCGAATGCGGTCATAGACGACGACGGTGTCGTTCATCGAATAGCCGATGATGGTGAGAATGGCGGCGATGGACGGCAGGTTGAATTCAAACCCGGTCAGCGACAACACGCCGAGCGTGATCAAGACGTCATGCACGAGGGCCGCAACGGCGCCCACGGAGAACTGCCAGCCATCGAAGCGGAACCAGATATAGCCGAGCATCAAGACCAGCGCGATGACGATGGCGAGCACGCCATTGCGGATCAGCTCGCCAGAGACGGTCGCGCCGACCACTTCGGTGCGCAGAATGCACATGGGCGCCATCTCGAGCAGGGTCGTGCGCACCAGATCGGCTGCGCGCTGCTGGGCGTCGCCCTCATCTTCGCCTTCCGCCGGGTCCTGCGTTTCCACCCGGATGAGAAGCGTGTCCGGACCGCCAAACTCCTGGGCCTGAATATTGCCGAGACCCAGCGCGCCGAGATTCGCGCGAATATCGTCAAGCGGCGGCAATGGCGGCGGCAGATGCAGCGCGATGCGCGCGCCGTCATCGGTGCTTTCCGCGCCATCGGAGGTCACGCAGGAAAAACGCGCGCCGGTTACGTCTTCGCCGCCGCCGACAATGGCCGTGTTGAAGCTCTCAGCGCTCGCCGCCGCATTCGCGCCGGTCATGGCGATGACGAGCTCAGTCGCGCGGCCGTCTTCGGCGTCGCCGGCATTGTCGGTGATTTCGACCTCGACGCCGTCGAGTTCCTCATCAAGCGTCTGCACGAAGGCCTGGATGTCCTCCGCCTGCGGATTGCCCGCCTGGATCAGCGTGCCGCCGCGAAAGTCGATGCCGAAATTAAGTCCGGCCGTGACGAGCAGCAGCAACGCGCCCGCCATCATCACAGACGACAGAACGTAGGCGATGCCCCGCCAACGCACGAAGGGATAGCCGTGGTCGGACGGCATGAACCGGATAACGCCGAATGCCATGATCGCTCCCCCTCAGACCGCGAGTTTGCGCGGCTTGGCCGCCTTCAGCCACCACGCAATCAACAGCCGCGAGAACACGAAGGCCGTGAAGACCGAGGTTACGATGCCGATGGCGAGCGTGACGGCGAAACCGCGAACCGGGCCCGATCCGAACTGGAACAGCACGATGGCGGCGATCAGCGTCGTGATATTGGCGTCGAGAATGGTCGAGAGCGCGTGGTTGAAGCCGCTTTCAATGGCATTCGCAGGCGTTCTGCCCGCACGCACCTCTTCTCGGATTCGTTCGAAGATCAGCACATTGGCGTCCACCGCCATGCCGATCGTCAAGATGATGCCGGCGATGCCGGGCAAGGTCAGCGTGGCCTGCAGTCCCGACAAAGCGCCCACGATCAACACGATATTGACCAGAAGCGCGGTGTTTGAGAACACGCCGAAAAGTCCGTATGCGGCAAGCATGAACACGATGACGCCGACAAAGCCGACAATCAGCGCAATGCGTCCAGCCGCCACCGAGTCCGCGCCCATTTGCGCGCCGACGGAGCGCTGCTCGCGCGGCAGGAGCGGCGCCGGCAGCGCGCCCGCATTCAGCAGAGCTGCAAGATCGCTGGCGGACTGAACCGTGAAATTGCCTTCGATATAGCCGCCGCCGCCACAGATCGGCGAGCGTATCGTCGGCGCGGTGATGATTTCGCCGTCAAGAATGGTGGCGAAGCGCCGGTTCACATTCGCGCGCGTCAGCTCACAGAAGGTCTGCGCGCCGGACACGTCGAAGGAGAAATTGACCACCGGCTCGCCGTCCTGGGGGTCGAAGCCCTGGCTGGCGCGGCGCAAGTCATCGCCCGACAACCGCTCAAGCCGCTCCACGATCAGAAAAGGTTCGTAGGCGTCTTCCGGCTGCGGCGCGAGCAGATGCAGCGGCGAAATCGCCCCGCCATTGACCGCGCGCTGAATATCGCCGGGATCGTCAGACACGACGAGATGGAAGGACATGCGCGCCGTCTGACCAATAATGTCAAGAAGACGCTGGGGCTCATTCACGCCCGGCGCCTGGATCAAGAGACGCGTCTGGCCCTGGCGCTGAATGGTCGGCTCGGTCACGCCAAGCGCGTCGATCCGGCGACGAATGACTTCGATGGAATCGCGCACGGTCGAGCGGCGCACGTCTTCAAGCCAGGCGTCCGTCACCGTGATGCGGATGGTGCGGCCGCCAGCACTTTCGATCGCAATGTCGGTGGCGGGCCGGCCGCCCGGCGCCACCTGCATCGAAATCGGTTCGGCCAGCGCCTGCAGCGCTTCGAGCGCTGCGACGACCTGGGCCTCATCGCGCACATTCAGCGTCGCCGCCTCGCCCAAAACGGCGAAACCGTCGGCGGGAATGTCGGCTTCGCGCAAAGCGCGGCGCGCCTCGATCATCGCGCGTTCCAGCCGCGTCGTGCGCACGTCGTCAATGTCGACCTCCATCAGGAGGTGCGAGCCGCCCTGAAGGTCAAGACCGAGATTGAGCGAATTGTTCGGCAGCCAGTTCCATATTCCGATCGGCGTTTCCTCGCCCGTGACCGGGTCTTCGGCGAAGCGCTCGGATTTCGGAAACAGGTTCGGGATCGCGAACAGCGCGCCCGTCAGGATGACGATGAGGATCAGCGCCACCTTCCAGCGCGCGAAATAAAGCATCGGGGCGACCTATTCGGAGCTCTCTTCGGAGGCGTCTGGCTTGGCGTCATTGGCCGGCGCCGGCTCGGTCTTCGAACGCACTTCCATGATCGTGCCCTTGACCACGCGCACATCGACATTTTCCGCCAGCGTGACGGTGGCTTCGGTGTCGGCGACGCGCTTGACCTTGCCGATCATGCCGCCGCCGGTGACGACGACATCGCCGCGGCGGAGGTTCTCGATCATTTCACGATGTTCTTTCGCACGCTTTTGCTGCGGGCGGATGAGCAGGAAATAGAAAATCGCAAAAATCGCGATCAGCGGCAGAAGCTGCATCACGAGGCCGGGCCCGGCAGGCGGGGCGGCTGCGCCAGCGTGAGCGGCGGCGCTGAGCAGTGAAGCGGTGATGACGGCGGAAACGGTCGCCGCCCCTAAGCGGCGCGCGCTGGAAAGGAGCATGATGAGCCTCGAGGACGGGCCCCTGCGGATGCGACGGGGCGGGAATCGCGGCGGACTATAGCGACCGGATTTGGGGATGCAATCGCCGGGCGAAAAGAGGCCGCGCGCCGATTAGTCCCGAGGCGCGAGCCGCTCCTCGACCAGCAAGACGCCATGGTTCAGCGTCGGACGCAGGATCGCCTTGGCCAGCCGGCCGATTTCCTCAAGCGTGAAATGGCCGGAAATCATCGCCGAGCCGCCGCAGATGCGCTCCATAATGCGTGGCGCGGAGACGGCCTCGCCGTCAATGACGATCGCGAGCTGACCGCCGGTCGCCGCTTCGGTGATGTCGCAGAAACGGCGCGTCCCCTCGCTGTTGAAGCGCATGACGAGCGAAAGGCTGGAATCATATTCGCTGCGCTGTGAGGAGACGGTTTCGACCAACTCGCCCGACATGGCGGCTTCGCGACGCAGCACGATCTCCTCGCCCGTCGGCAGGGTCATCATCACGAATTCCGTGCTCGCCGGCGCGAGTTCGGGCGCCATCGCCTCATGCAGGCTCATGCCCCCGCGCAGTGAGAGATTGGCGCGCACATAGTCGATGTCGTCGACCGCCGGCAGCGCGAGAACGATGTTGGTCGCTTCCACGATGCTGACGCGCGAGCCCGGTCCGGCCAGAGCTGCAGCGCGCGCGCCCAGCACCTCGGCTGTCTCCGCCAACGCTGCGTCATAGCCCTCCTCAAAAGGCGACATGGTCATGCGGTAAACCAGCTCGACAGCCAGCTCCGCTTCGACCGGCGCAGCGGTCTTTTTCGCCTGCGCAGGCGCTGCGAGCGCCAGCATCGACAAGGCTATGGCGAGAAGATGGGGGCGCATCGATAAGAGCTTCGCAATGTCTGGGCTTGCGGAGCTAGCGCGGCTTCGCGGCCAAATCGGGGCTAGCCGGAGGCTTCCGGCAGAAGCGTTGAGGGATCGACCGGCCTGCCATTGCGGCGCAGCTCGAAATGGAGCTGCGTCGTCTCAACCGAACCGGTCGAGCCCGCTTCGGCGATTGTCTGGCCGCGCGTGACGGTCGCATTCTCCGCAACCAGCACAGCGCGGTTATGCGCATAGGCCGAGACCCAACCGTCGGCATGCTGGACG
>JAUIEH010000033.1 GCA_030428405.1 Alphaproteobacteria bacterium | reverse complement strand
GACAGCATTTGCCGGCGAGATGACGCGCGCGACCGCGTTTGCTGTCAGCGCGGGCGCAGAGACTATTTCTCATCGCGCCGCGACTGTCGTCGCACCGGCGGCCGCATCGTTCCCGATCGCCAGTGCCGCAATGAATCAGAGCCCGGCGAGCGGGTCTGCTGCCAGCGTGGACGCCGCGATTTCATGACGACGAATCGCGAATGCCGGCGCGCCGGCGGCCGCATCGTTCCCGATCGCCAGTGCCGCAATGAATCAGAGCCGCGCGAGCGCGTGTGCTGTCAGCGCGGTCGGCGCGACTTCTTCACGACCAGTCGCGAGTGTCGCCGCAATGGCGGCCGGGTGGTCGCTGATCCGCGATGCCGTAATGACGCCGAGCCGGGCGAACGCATTTGCTGCTCGAGCCGGGGCCGGGACTTCTATTCGACCCGTCGCGAATGCCGACGCACCGCCGGGCGCATCGTGGCCGACCGCGAATGCCGCGAAGCAGGCGGTTCCGATGAGCGCGTGTGCTGCGTCAATCGCGGCCGCGAGTTCTTCACCGAACGGCGTCAATGCCGCCGGGCCGGCGGCCGTATCGCGCCTGATCGCGAATGCCGCCGCGGCGGCGGCGGCGGTGGCGCCGGAGGTGGTGGCGGCGGCGCCGGAAGCGGCGGCGGCGGTGGTGGTGGCGTAACGCCTCCGCCTGCGCCAGGGCCGGTCGCAGGCCAGGTCTGTTGTCGGCGCGGGCTCTCGGACTCGTTCATGACGTCGTATGAGTGCCAACAATCGCGCGGCGTCGCCGTGGCTGACCGTCAGTGCCGCGACAACGACCCGAACGAGTTCATCTGCTGCAACATCAATGGTCGCGGGCAAGAAACCATGCGCCGCTCTTGCGAGCGCGTGGGCGGACGGGAGAGTCCTCCGCAGTTCTGCCGCAACTAGCGGTCAAGCGTAGCGTCGGCGCGTCTGATGCGCCGAAAGCGGGCGGTTTCCGGGTCTCGGGAGCCGCCCGTTTGCTTGTGCGCCGGTCGCAATTCCCTTTGCGGGCGAGGCTGGCTGTCGCTATGACGCTCGCCCATGTCGCCGCGTATGCCCATCAGCGAGACGTCCAATCCCGACGCGCCCTCAATGGGGCGGCTCGAAGACGGCGTTCATCTCCTGCCGGTGCGCGTTTATTATGAGGACACGGATTTTTCCGGCGTCGTCTATCATGCGCGCTATCTGCATTTTCTCGAGCGCGGGCGTTCCGACTATCTGCGCTGCGCAGGCGTGCGCCATGCAGCGCTTCTGGAGCGCGATCCGCCGCTCGCCTTCGCCGTGCGCCGCATGGAGCTGACCTTCGAGCGGCCCGCGCGCATTGACGACGCTTTGCTTGTGCGCACGCGTTATCGCGCGCTTAAGGGGGCGCGGATTATCATCGACCAGGAATTGCAGCGCAGCGGTGAGCGCTTATTGACCGCGGAGGTGGAGGCCGTATGCCTGACGCTGGATGGCCGCCCCAAGCGCGCGCCCGAAGACCTGCATGCTGCATTGAGGCCCTTTTTGACGCTTGAAGCGTCCTGAAATCGTCATAATCCAACAGCACCTGAGAAGCTCGCATCATCGCGCGCGGCAAGCGCGCAGGCGAGCGGGCGGAACCGGAAGGAAACACCGAACTCATGCTTGTCTACGCGCTTACGGCTGCGGCGCCCGCAGCCACCGGAGTGGCCGCAGAGCAGATCGGCGTCGATATTGCGGCCGCCGGCGAGTTCTCCGTCGTCACCATGTTCATGCAGGCCGACCCGGTCGTGAAAGGCGTGATGATCATTCTCGCCGTCGCCTCGGTCTGGTCGTGGGCGATCATTTTCGACAAGTGGTTCCAGTTCGGCGGGCTCAAGCGCCGGGCCAAGTCGATCCAGGAGCTGTTCTCCTCGACCAATTGGTCGATGAACGGCCTGCGAGAGCGTCTGCGTCAGTTTCCGCGCAAGGACCCGCATATCGAAATTCACGACAGCGTCGTGGACGAATATCAGCGCCTGACCGAAGCCGGCCGCACGCCGCGCAACGCCGACAGCCTGGCCGAACGCATCGAGCGCAAGGCGAGCGCGAGCGTGGTGTCGTCCTTGTCGCGCGTTGAAAACGGGCTCGGCGTGTTGGCCTCGGTGGCCTCCGCGTCGCCCTTTATCGGTCTGTTCGGCACGGTCTGGGGCATCATGAACTCGTTCCGCGCGATCGCATCCGAGCAAAACACCAATCTCGCCGTCGTCGCGCCCGGCATTGCGGAAGCCTTGTTCGCCACCGCGCTCGGCCTGCTCGCCGCCATTCCCGCCGTCATCTTCTTCAACAAATACTCCACCGATCTCGGCCGTTATCAGACCGAGCTTGAAGGCTATGCCGACGAACTGGCCGCTGATCTTTCCCGGCGTGCAACGGATAGGTCCGCCTGATGGCCGTCACGCTTGATCAGGGCCGGTCGAGCCGGCGCGGTCCGCGCTTTCGTCCGCGTGCGGAAATCAACGTCACGCCGTTTGTCGATGTGATGCTGGTCCTGCTGATCGTCTTTATGGTGACGGCGCCGCTTCTGACCGTGGGCGTCGAGGTTGAGCTGCCGGAGACCGATCCGACGGCGATGCCGGGGCAGGGCGACGCGCTCGCCGTGACGATCGACCAGAACGGCGTCATCTATATTCAGGAGACGGAAATCGCCGCGGTGCGCAGCGCTGAGGTCGATGTCGATGAGAGCGACGAGGTCGCTTATGACGAACTCGTCGCCCGGCTGAGCGCGATTACGCAGGCGCGGCGCGCGGCCGGCGAAGATGTGGCCGAAGACATCATCTATGTGCGTGCGGACGGACGCGCCGATTATCAGGCGGTCGCGCAAGTGCTCGTGCGTTTGCGCGGGGCCGGGTTTCATAATTTCGGCCTCGTCACCAACGCAATCGTGACCCAGTGAGGGCTTGGTGCGGCTTGGTCTGCCATTTTCAGTCTTAGCGCATGCGGCGGCCCTGTTCTTTGGGCTGATCGTCGCGCCGCGGCAGTTTGACGACATCGAAGCCGACATCATCGTCGTGCGCTTCGAGGACGTCACGATTGCTGAAGAGACGAATGTGCCGGTGAACACGCCGGAGCCGGAACCCGAAGAGGAGCCGGAGGAAGAACCCGAGCCCGAACCGGAACCGGAAGACGAACCCGTCGTTCCGGAGCCGACTCCGCCGGAGCCCGAACCTGAGCCAGAGCCAGAGCCAGAGCCTGAGCCGGAGCCAGAGCCTGAGCCAGAACCTGAGCCTGAGCCTGAGCCTGAGCCTGAGCCTGAGCCTGAGCCTGAGCCGGAGCCGGAGCCGGAGCCCGAACCTGAGCCGGAGCCAGAACCAGAACCCGAGCCAGAGCCGGAACCAGAGCCGGAGCCCGAACCCGAGCCCGAGCCGGAACCGCCTCCGCCACCGCCGCCGCCCACGGCGCAGGAGCGCTTTCTCGAGCAGCTCCGCGACATTCGCGAGGGCGTGAACCAGCAGATGGACGAGGACGCTTCGCGCGACCGTCCGCTGGCGGATAATTCCTATTCGCGCGGAACCGGCGCGGGCTCTGAGCTGACGCTGTCGGAACGCGATGCGATCCGTGCGATTATCGAGCAATATTGCTGGAGCCCGCCGATCGACCGGCCCAACGCCGAGGAACTCATCGTGCGGGTGCGCGTCTCCTTTACGCCCGACGGCGTGTTGGCGCGGCGTCCCGAAGTGCTCGACGGCGCCTTGCGCTCGCCAAATCAGTATTTGCGTCTGGCGGCTGAAGAGGGCGAAGACGCAGTGTTTCGTTGCGAGCAGCGCTTGGCGGCGCATTTGCGCAGCCGCCGCGACCGATATTCAGCGTGGCGCGAAGTCACATTGGTGTTTGATCCGTCCGCCATGGTGGGACGGTAAGAAATCCAAACCGGGAGAATCCTGATGATGAGACTGGTTGTACGGGTCATGGCGGGGCTGGCGTTCGCGCTGGCTGCGTTCGCGCCCGCCCTTGCGCAGGAAGAAATTCGCATCACGCAGGGCGAATTGCGCGCGCGCCCGATCTCGGTGCCGGACTTCATCGGACCCGATGAGGCCTCGCGCGCGCTCGGCGCCGACATCGCCGGCGTCATCATCAACGATCTGGAAAGCTCGGGTTGGTTCGACGCCAGCGACCCTGCGAGCCACATCCAGCAAATCAGCGATATCGACGTGCAGCCGCGTTTTGCGGACTGGCGCCTGATCGGTTCGGAAGCGCTGGTCGCGGGCTCGGTTGAGGTGTTGTCCTCGGGCGATGTCCGCGTCGCCTTCCGGCTGTGGAACGTGCAGACCCAGTCGCAAATGGCGGGGCTGCGCTTTGAGACCACGCGCGACAACTGGCGTCGCGTGGCCCACCAGGTCGCCGACCGCGTCTATGAGCGCTTGTTGGGCGATGAGGGTTATTTCGACACGCGCATCGTCTACATCCACGAAAGCGGACCCAAGACGAACCCGGTCACGCGCCTTGCGATCATGGATCAGGACGGGGCCAATCCCGAATTCCTGACCAATGGCGACTACATGGTGTTGTTGCCGACCTTCTCGCCGACCGCCCAGCAGATTGCTTATGTGTCGTTCCGCGACATGCGCCCGACGACCTATCTCTTCGACATCGAGACGGGCCGGGAAGAGCGTCTGTTTGAAATCTCGCCGGAAGCGGAAAGTTATTCGGCGCGGTTCTCGCCGGACGGCCAGAGCATCGTCACAACCGTCTCACAAGGCGGCAATTCGGACATTCACGTCTTCAACCTGTCGACGCGCCGCCTGACGCGCATCACCAATGAGCCGTCGCTGGAGGCCGAGCCTTCCTTTGACCCGACGGGCCGGCGCATCGTGTTCCGCTCCAATCGTGCGGGCGAAAGCTCAAGCCACCTCTACACGATGAATGTCGACGGCACGGATGTGCGCCGTTTGACCTTCGGCCAGGGCATTTACGGCACGCCGGTGTGGTCGCCGCGCGGCGATTACATCGCTTTCACCAACCAGTCGCGCGGCCAGTTCCGCCTGGGCGTCATTCGTCCGGACGGCACGGGTGAGCGCATCATCACGCAGAATTTCAAGATCGACCGGCCGACCTGGTCGCCGAACGGACGCGTTTTGATGTTCTCGGTTGAATATCCGGGCTCTCAAATCCGTAAGGAAATCCGGACGATAGACGTGACTGGACGAAATGAGCGGGTCCTGAACACGCCAGGAAACGCTTCGGATCCGGCCTGGTCGCCGCTGTTGCGTTAATGACCCGTCCATGAATTTTTACGCCTGCGAGGCGGTTCCGCTTGATGGCGGACCGCCTCGGCTATAGGTTCCGCGCCTCGCGCACCGCTTGATCCGCAAAGGCATCAATCCATGCGGGGGGAAAAGTTGGGGTGTGCTTCGTCGGCGCAAAACGCGCCTGCTTGAGGGATTTCTGATCATGAAAACCAAATTCGCCATGGTGTTCGCCGCGGGGCTGGCGGCCGCCGCCTGCGCATCGACGGCGAACCAAGGAGCCGTCGACCCGAACGCCAGTAGCGGCATTACGTCGACCGCAATTCCGGGCTCGGAGCAAGACTTCGTCGAACAAACCGGCGAACGAGTCTTCTTTGAGCTGGACTCGTATGCGCTGCGTTCCGACGGTCGCGCCGCTCTTGAGCGTCAAGCCGCTTGGCTTCAGCAATATCCGGACGTCGAAGTTCTGGTCGCCGGCAATTGCGACGAGCGCGGCACACGCGAATACAACCTCGCTCTGGGCGCGCGTCGCGCCAACGCCGCGCGCGATTATCTCGTGTCGCTCGGCGTGAGCCCGTCGCGGATCACGACGATCTCCTACGGCAAAGAGCGTCCGCTCGACCCGCGTTCGAATGAAGAGGCCTGGGCCTTGAATCGCAACGCACACACGCAAATCGTCAGCGGCGCGGTCAGCTAAGGACCGTCTGCTTTTGACTGCGGACAGGCCGGCGCGGCGCCACACTTTCGCCGCGCCGGCCTTTTCATTTGGCGCCATGATGACATCGCTTCGCCTTACGGCCTTTTTCGCTGCGGCCTTTGCGCTAAGTGCGCTCGCCGCTTCGCCCGCTGACGCCCAATCGCGCCGCGAACTCGCCGCGCGTCTGGCTGCTGCGGAGACACGCTTGCAGCAATTGGAGCAGCGCGTGCTGACCGGCGATCCGGCGGCGGTGATGATCCAGTCCCGGCTCGACGAACTCGAACGCCGACAGCTCGAGCTCAACGGGCAAATAGAAGAACTCGAAAATGAGAACCGCCGATTGCGCGAGGAGGTCGGTTTCCTGCGCCGCGGCGAATCGTTCAGCGACAGCGGCTCGGGCGGCGAGGCCGGCGGCTCCTACGGCAACTATGCCGACGGCGCGGTCAGCTCGAACCCTTATGACGGCCCGACGCGCCTTGGCGCTGGGAGCGACAATCCCGGCGACATCGATTCCACCGCCGAACGCGCGATTGAAGAAGCGCGCCGCGATGGCGGCGCAGCCACCGGTCCGCGCAATCCTGAGGAAGCCGCCGGCGCAAGCTTCGGCGCCACGCGCACGGTGATCCTGCCGGCTGACCCGGCTGACGCGCTTGACGTCGCAAAGGGCCTTTTGATCGACGGCCGCTTTGATGAGGCGCAGGAAGCCTTCGCTCAGTTCATCGCGCGCTTCAGCGACAGCCCGCTGGTCGGCGAGGCTTATTACTGGGAAGGCGAGACCTATTCCGTGCGTGGAGATTATGCGCGCGCGGCCAACGCCTATATCGAATCGCTGACGGCGGCGCCGGAAGGCGAACGCTCCGCCGACGCCATGATCGGACTTGCAGCTTCGCTCGCGGCGATGGGCCAGAGCGAGGACGCCTGCGGCACGCTCGATGCGTTCGATGCGCAATATCCGCGCGCCGACGCCGCCTTGCGCCGCAAGGCTGACCGGGCGCGCTCGGCCGCGGGATGTCCGCGCTAGACGCCATTGCGAGAGAGCGGTTCGACCCTGACGCCGAAGCCTGGCGCGCCGCGCGCTGGACCGTTGAGAATGGCGGCGCGCTGGCCGTCGCCTTCTCTGGCGGCGGCGATTCTACCGCGTTGCTCATCCGCGCTGTTGCGCGCGCCCGCGAACTGGGCGCGCCGCTGCGCGTCTTTATCGTCGATCACGACCTGCAGCCCGGCGCGCGCGCCGTAGCGGAACGCGCGCATGGCTTCGCGCAAAGCATAGGCGCCGCCGCCGAGATCTTGACCTGGCGCGGCGAAAAGCCAGCCAGCGGCGTTCAGGCGTCCGCGCGCGCAGCGCGCTATCGCCTGATGTGTGAGGCTCTGCACGCGCGCGCGCCATTCGGCGCATTGCTGCTCGGCCATACCAGCGATGACCAGATCGAAACTGTTGAGATGCGCGCAGCGCGTCCCGGCGCGCGCGCGCAGACGCTGGCGGGCATGCGCGCGGTCGCGCCGGCGCCGGTCTGGCCGGAAGGGCGCGGCGTGGCGCTCTTGCGTCCGCTCCTGGAGACATCACGCGCAGCGTTGCGCGATGAGCTTCGGACGGCCGGCGTCGACTGGTCGGACGATCCCGCTAATGAGAACGAGACGTTTGAGCGCGTGCGCGTCCGCAATGCTCTGGCGCATCTGAGCGTTGAAGCGAGGTGCGCCCGCCTTGACGCAATTGCTGCGGCGCGCGCGTCCGAGCGCGCCGTCGCCGATGAAGCGGCTGAGCTCTTTGAAGCGCAGATGTCCTGGCGCGGCAGCGTCTTGAGTCTGTCGAGAGAAGGTGCGCGCGCGCTCGCTGCGCGTCTCAGCGAGACCGACACGGCAAGCCAGAACGTAGCGCGCGCGGTGCTCGCCGCAGCGGCCAAGGCCGTTTCGGGCGAGCCGGGAGCCGGGCGTGGCGCTGTGACCGCCGCTGAGGCGCTGTTCATGCGGGCTGATGCGCAGGCGACCTCCTGCGCCGGCTGCGTGTTTGAGCGGCTGCGCGATGGCGGCGTTCGCATTCGCCGAGACCTGGGCGCCGTTCTGGGCCGGGCCGATGGCGCGCCGGCGGTTCGCCTGCAGTTGAGCGAGGGCGCGAGCGGGGTCTGGGACGGGCGCTATCTCATAGGCCCGGCGCCATGCGACGGCGTGGTGGAGGCGCGTGCGGCGCGCGCCGGCCGAAGCGCGGACGATGCATCCGAGCCGGTTTTCATCGACGCGGACGGTGCGCCGCACGAAGTCGAAACCCGCTTTCTGGGCCTCGAACTCGCTGCGCGCGCGCTCTTTCCGGAAAGACCCGCATTCTGGATGTCGTGGAAAACCGCTGCTAACCGTGTCTTTGAATAGAAACGTTAAGGCGTTCAGGGCATGATTTTCGCTTGGAAGCGCGCATTCGTCGCGCGCTGAACGCCGTCGATGCGTTTCCGCAAGGCCCCGCGCTTGGCGCGCAGGCCATTGCGACCCACATTACGTCCCAACGGCGTGCGCGCCGAGACAACAAGAGTTGGAAAGACGTCGGCATGAATTTTCGGACCATCGCGCTCTGGGCGCTCGTCGCTCTCCTCCTGATCGCCGTATTCAACTTGTTCCAGAACCCGCAAAACGGCGCGGGCGGGCAGGCCGAACGCAGCTATTCGGAGTTTCTCGCCTCCGTTGACGCCGGCGACGTGCGCAATGTCGAGATTGTCGGCAATCGCATCACTGCGGAAACCACGCGCGGCGACCGAATGGTCACCTTCATCCCGGCCGACGACCCGAGCCTGATCCCGACCCTGCGCGAGGCGGGCGTCAATGTCAGCGGTCGCGACGCCAATGAAGGCTCGCCGACGCTGCTTGCGATTTTCATCAACTGGTTCCCGATGCTTCTGCTCATCGGCGTGTGGATCTTTTTCATGCGCCAGATGCAGTCCGGCGGACGCGGCGCCATGGGCTTCGGCAAGTCCAAGGCGAAGCTTCTGACCGAGCGCCAGGGCCGGGTGACCTTTGACGACGTCGCCGGCGTGGACGAGGCCAAGGAAGAGCTGACGGAAATCGTCGACTTCCTGAAGGACCCCTCCAAGTTTCAGCGCCTGGGCGGCAAGATTCCCAAAGGCGCTCTGCTGGTCGGCCCGCCGGGCACCGGTAAGACGCTGATCGCGCGCGCTGTCGCGGGCGAAGCGAATGTGCCGTTCTTCACGATTTCCGGTTCTGATTTCGTCGAGATGTTCGTCGGCGTCGGCGCGAGCCGCGTGCGCGACATGTTCGAGCAGGCCAAGAAGAACGCGCCCTGCATCATCTTCATCGACGAGATCGACGCAGTCGGACGCCATCGCGGCGCAGGCCTTGGCGGCGGCAATGACGAGCGCGAACAAACGCTCAACCAGTTGCTCGTCGAGATGGACGGCTTTGAAGCCAATGAAGGCATCATCCTGATCGCGGCGACCAACCGTCCCGACGTGCTCGACCCCGCGCTGTTGCGTCCGGGCCGTTTCGACCGTCAGGTCGTCGTTCCGAACCCGGACATTGTCGGCCGCGAGAAAATCCTCAAGGTCCATGTCCGCAAGGTGCCGCTGGGCGACGACGTCAATCTGAAGACGATTTCGCGCGGCACGCCGGGCTTTTCCGGCGCCGACCTCGCCAATCTGGTGAACGAGGCGGCCCTGCTGGCTGCGCGCCGCGGACGCCGCCGCGTCTCCATGTCGGAGTTCGAGGACGCCAAGGACAAGGTGATGATGGGCCCCGAGCGCCGCTCGACCGTCATGAACGAAGAAGAAAAGCGCCTGACCGCTTATCACGAAGCCGGCCACGCCATTGTCGCGCTCAATGTCGAAGAGACCGACCCGGTGCACAAGGCCACGATCATTCCGCGCGGACGTGCGCTCGGCATGGTCATGCAGCTTCCCGAACGCGATCAGTATTCGATGAACTTCACCCAGATGGTGTCGCGCCTAGCGATCCTGATGGGCGGGCGCATGGCTGAGGAGCTGACCTTCGGCAAGGACAAGATCACGTCTGGCGCAGCTTCCGACATCACGCAAGCGACCAAGCTCGCGCGCGCCATGGTGACGCGCTGGGGCTTTTCGGAAGAGCTGGGCGCGGTCCAGTACGGCGAAAACCAGGAAGAGGTCTTTCTCGGCCATTCGGTTGCGCGCAATCAGAACGTCTCTGAATCGACGGCGCAAAAGATCGATGCGGAAATACGCCGCCTGGTCGACGCCGCCAACGACACCGCGCGCCGCATTCTGACCGAGCGTGCAAATGATCACGAAACGTTGGCCCAGGGCCTGTTGGAATACGAAACGCTTTCGGGCGAAGAGATCAAGGACCTGTTGGACGGCAAGCCGCCGCACCGTCCGGACCCGGAAGAAGAAACGACTCCGCAGACCGGCGGCGCCGTTCCGGTGACGGACGAAGACGACGGCCGCTCGGGCGGTCCCGCTCCGGGCTGGAGCGGTCCGAAGCCGCAGGGCGCCTGACACGCAAATTGCCGATCACTTGCTGACAATCGCGGACGCGGCCTTGCAACTCGGGGCCGCGTCCGTCGCTTTTCGCGCCGCATCGCGCGTCGCCGGCTTCGAAAATTCAACCCGCCGCCTTGCCGCGCTGCGTTTTCGGCGTTAGCCCGCTCGCCATGGACACGTACGGTCTCAGCCTGAACGACAGCGCGCGCACGCTCGTCATGGGCGTGGTCAATGTCACGCCGGACAGCTTTTCGGATGGCGGGCGGCTGACCAGCGTGGCGGCGGTGGCGCATGCGCTGAAGCTGCTCGAAGACGGCGCCGACATTCTCGACATTGGCGGGGAGAGCACGCGGCCGGGCGCTGCGCCGGTCTCGGTCGAAGAGGAACTGGCGCGCGTCATGCCGGTGATCGAAGGCGTTCGTCAGAGAACCGATGCTGCGATTTCCATCGACACGATGAAGCCGGAAGTCGCGCGCGCGAGCTTCGCCGCAGGCGCAAACATCTGGAATGACGTCAACGCCTTGCGTGCTGACGGCGCGCTTGCGGTTGCAGCGGAACTGTGTGGGCCGGTCATCCTGATGCATATGGCGGGCGAGCCCCGCACCATGCAGGAAAATCCGTATTACGATGATGTCGTCGCTGAGGTCATAGGTTTCCTCAATGCGCGCGCAGAAGCCGCGCTTGCTGCGGGAATTGCGCGTGCTGATCTGTTCGCCGATCCGGGCATCGGCTTCGGCAAGACCCTGGCGCATAATCTCGCGCTGATGCGCGCGTTGCCGCGCATTGAATCGGAGACGGGCCTGCCGGTCGTCTTTGGCGCTTCGCGCAAGCGCTTCGTATACGCCATTGATGAAGCGGGGAAGGAGGCCGGCGATCGGATTGGCGGCTCGCTGGCGGCGGCGCTTTACGCCGCGAATGCCGGCGTACGGGCTGTACGGGTGCATGACGTGCGCGAAACGGTGCAGGCGCTGCGCGTCTGGGCGGCGATCAAGGCGCCGTAAGGTGCGGGCGCCGATTTTCGGGTGGCGCGGCCCGCGCCGTCTAATTATGTGCGCGCAACAGAACAAGCGGATGAGGACATGACGATGGGCCAAGCCGACAAAGCAATCGCCTTCGCTGACTTGCATCGGGCCGAGGCCCCTTTGCTGCTCTACAATATCTGGGACGCTGGCTCCGCGAAGGCCGTGGCGCGGGCGGGTGTCACGGCGCTCGCCACAGGCAGCGCCTCGGTCGCGCGTGCGCATGGCTATGAGGACGCAGAGGGATTGCCGCTGGAGCTTGCGCTCGCCAACGCCGAGCGGATCTGCGCGGCGGTGGACTTGCCCGTCTCCATCGACTTTGAGGGCGCCTATGCCGTTGAACCGGAAGCGGCCGCCGCCAATGTCGCGCGCCTGATCGAGACCGGCGCTGTTGGCTGCAATTTCGAAGATCAGGTCATTGGCGGCGAGGGGCGTCACGCCATCAATGCTCAGGCGGCGCGCATCGCCGCCATCCGCGCCGCCGCCGATGATGCGGGCGTCGCGTTCTTCATCAATGCGCGTACGGATGTCTTCCTTCAGGAGAAGAATGCCGACCGCCACGCCGACCTTATGAGCGAGGCGCTTGAACGCGCGAGCGCATATGTCGAAGCCGGCGCGAGCGGCATATTCGTTCCTTTGCTCGGCGCGCCCGATCTGATCGCGCGCTTTTGCGAAGCTTGTCCGTTGCCGGTCAATGTCATGGCGCGCGACGAGCCCGAGATGATCGCCGCCACGGCGCGCACGGGCGCAGCGCGCATCAGCCTGGGCCCGTTTCCTTTCTCTGGCCTCATGGAAGAGCTGACCCGCCGCGCCGAAACGGCGCTTCGGGCCAGGCAGACCAGCGGCTGAGACGCAGCGCTTGGTGCGCGCCTCAGCCGGCCTGTTCCGCCAACGCATTGAGGCGCGCATATACGCCGCCCCG
>JAUIEH010000516.1 GCA_030428405.1 Alphaproteobacteria bacterium | reverse complement strand
CTCCAGCCTTTTATCGACCGGCGGCGATGGCTGGCTCGCGGACAAGGCCTGGCTGGCTTATGGACGCGAACTGGACCCGTTGCGCCGTGCGCTCGGTCGCGCGCGCGAAACCTAGGCGCGCGACGCTTCGCAAAACGCCGCGTCCTATCGTCCGGCTGTCTTCCAACTTGGGCGCGCAGGCTCTAGCGTCTGCTCGCTCAAAGAGGAACCGCCATGATCGCACGCGCACTCGCCGCGACGCTCACCGTCGTCGCGCTCGCCTTCGCCGCACACGCTCAAGACGACGAGGAAGCGCGCGGCCCGTCCAACCGGTTTGAAGCCTCCGACGTCTTCGGCATCGAATACGCTAATGATCCGCGCATGTCGCCGGACGGCGCGCAGATCGTCTACGCCCGCACCTCCGCCGACATCATGGTCGACCGGTTCCGGCCAACGCTGTGGCTGGTCGATGTCGCATCGGGCGAGCAGGAACCGCTCGTTCAGGGGCATGGCTCTTATTCCAGCCCGCGCTGGTCGCCGGATGGCTCGCGCGTCGCTTTCGTTTCAAGTGAAGACGGCGCGACCGAGCTGCGCGTCATCGTGGTTGAAAGCCGCATCGTCACCTCGCTCGCGCGCCTGCCCGGCGGCGCCGGCAATATCGCCTGGGCGCCCGACGGCGACCGGCTCGCCTTCACGATGTTCACGCCCGAAGCGCCGCCGCAGACAGCGCCCTTGCCCGCGCGACCGGACGGCGCGGAATGGGCCGAGCCCGTGCGCGCGATTGAATCGACGCTCTACCGCGCAGACGGCGCAGGCTATGTTCCCAACGGCTTCACGCAGATTTTTGAGCTTCCGCTTGAAGGCGGCACGCCGCGCCAGCTGACCTTCGGCGCGGTCAATCATGGCGGATCGCTCACCTATGACGCTGACGGCGAACGGCTGATTTATTCCTCAAACGGACAGCCAGATTTTCTCGAGGACCCCATCGAGTCCGACATCTATGCGCTTGAGATCGCATCGGGAGAGATTACGCGCCTGACCGACCGCGACGGACCCGACGCGGCGCCGGCGCTCTCGCCCGACGGCTCGCAAGTCGCTTTTGTCGGCTTCGACGACCGCCGCCACGGCTATCAACTCACGCGGCTTTACGTGATGAGCGCGGATGGCGGCGAGCCGCGCGTCCTGACCGACGAACTCGACCGCAGCGTCAACTCGCCTGCCTGGTCCGCAGACGGACGCTCGGTCTATTTCCTGTACGACGATCACGGCGACACGCGCCTGGGCCGCGTCAACATGAGCGGCACGGTGGAAAATCTGGTCGGCGGTCTCGGCGGAACCTCGATCGGGCGGCCCTATGACGGCGCATCCTTCACGCTGGGCGGCAATCGCGACCGCATCGCCACGGTCGTCACGACCCCGCAGCGCCCCGCCGACCTCGCCGTTTTCGAGCGCGGCGAGCTACGCCAGCTTACCGAGCTCAACGAAGACCTGCTTGGCCAGGACCAGCTGGGCGAGGTCGAGGAAATCACCGTGGCGTCGAGCTTCGATGAGCGCGAGATTCAGGCCTGGATCGCATATCCCCCTGACTTCGATGAAAACGAGACCTATCCGCTCATTCTCGAAATTCACGGCGGTCCGTTTGCAAATTATGGCCCGCGCTTTTCCGCCGAAATTCAGCTTTACGCCGCCGCCGGCTATGTCGTCGTCTATTCAAACCCGCGCGGCTCGACGAGCTATGGAGAGGAGTTCGGCGACCTCATCCATCACAATTATCCGAGCCAGGACTATGATGACCTGATGAGCGTCGTCGACGCCGTCATCGCACGCGGCTTCATCGCCGAGGACCGCTTGTTCATCACTGGCGGTTCAGGAGGCGGCACGCTGACGGCGTGGAGCATCGGTCAGACCGACCGCTTCCGCGCGGCCGTCGTGGCCAAGCCGGTCATCAACTGGACGAGCTTCGTTCTGACCTCGGACTTCTATCCGTTCTTCAACAATTACTGGTTCCCCGGCCCGCCCTGGGATCATCAGGAGCATTACTGGGCGCGCTCGCCCTTGTCGCTGGTCGGCAATGTCGTGACGCCGACCATGCTGCTGACGGGTGAATCCGATCACCGCACGCCGATCAGCGAGTCCGAGCAATATTATCAGGCGCTGCGGCTGCGCGGCGTGGATGCGCGTCTGGTGCGCATTCC
>JAUIEH010000032.1 GCA_030428405.1 Alphaproteobacteria bacterium | reverse complement strand
CGCCCACAGATCGAGATAGGTGACGGTGTCCGCCAGCTCCATCGCCAGCTGCTCGCGCAGCTGCTCCTCGGTTTCTTTGTTGCCGCCGATCCCATCACGCACGCGGTTCAGCTTCTTGACCACGTTTGCGGCCTCGCCCAGCTCACCCGTCGTCGCCGTAACCCAGTCGGATACGGACCAGTCGTCGACGCCGCCGGGGTGCCACCGCTTGCAGCGCGCCACATTTGCCGCGCGCAGCCGTCCGAACGTTAAATCCATCATCGCGCTCTCCCCTTCGCGTTCGCCTCAGCGCGCTCGTGCGCGCGGTCGAGAATGTCCCTCGCCTGCTCCCATGCGACGTCGGCGCCGGGACCGTCCGAGGCCGCAGCCTCAGCCATCAGAAACGGAAGGCGACGCTGCTCAGCGAGGCTGGCGCCGGTTCGGCGCAGACGCGCGCTCAGCTCACCCAGCGCGCGCGCGGCGACGATGGCGAGGATCTGGTCGCCGCGAACGCCTGACGCCATCGCGCAGGTCTGCAGCTCTTCAAGCGCCTGGTCGGCTAGTGACACGGCCGTAATGTCAGACGACTGTTCTAACTCCGTCACGCTGCTCCTCCCTGATTGCCGGCATCGCCGGCTTGACGACGCGCGCGCTCTTGCGCGGCGCCTTGTTGAGATATCGCTCCACGAGCATCTGCAGGCGCGTGCGGTCAGCCGGCGCCTGCTGGGCTTCGAGCGTCATGTCGACGATTGCGCTTTGCTCGGACGATTTCAGGCCGAGCACGTCCATCATGGGCGGATCGGAGCCGTCATCGCAGACGAGGAAGAGCGCCGTTACGGGCTCGGTTTGCCCCTCACGGTCGAGCCGGCCGATGCACTGGTGATGAACGCCCGGCGACCAGTCCAGCTCACCAAACACGATGGTCGAGCAGCGCTCCTGCAGGCCATCGAGGCCTGCGCCTGAGCGCAGCGACATAATCATCAGGTCGGTTTCGCCCTCGACGAAGCGGCGGCGGGTTTCATCCTTCGCCTTCGCGGTCTCGGAGCCCGTGTAGAGCGCCGGTTTCAGGTCGGCCAGCTCATCGAGCCAGATTTCGTAGACGTCGCGATGCCAGCCCGCGAGCACGATGGGCTCGCCGCCTTCGATGAGGATCCGCGCCACCTGCGCGACCGCCTTCGCCTTGGCGACGCCGGTGGTGTGGCGCAAGCGCAGATCCAGCTGGCGCGCGGCTTGGCCGCGCTCAGCGAACGAGCCGGTCGTAGCGGCTTGGGCGAGGACACGCGCGGTATCCTCAACCGAGCGCATCGTAGCGGCGTCGAAGTCGACCGTATCGACGATGCGATTGACCTTCGGCAGCTCCTGACCGACGTCCGGTTTCGTCCGCCGCAGGAACACGCCCTCGTCGCGAAGATAGGAGCCGAGCGCGACCGGATCGGCGATGCTGCCGTAAGGCGCGAACTCGCGCATGAAATCAGCCTGCTCGCCGAGCACGTCCGGCGCGAGAAAGCGCATGATTTCGTATATCTCGCTGCCGTAATTGTAGATCGGCGTCGCTGACAGCCCGAGCCGGAAGCGCGCGTGGCGGCTGAGGCGGTTAGCCGCGCAGCCCTTTTGCGACTCGCATCCGCGCCGCAGCTCTTGGATTTCGTCATAGGCGACGAGTCCGACGTCCATCGCGGTCAGGACGTCCGCCCACCCAGCGAGCTGAGTGTAGCGGATGACGATAACGTCCGACTCCGGAACATCGTGCGGGCGCGTCACCTTCGGCGCAAAGCAGCGAAGCGTGGTGAACTGCTCAATGACCCGGACCCATTGCGCCTGAAGGTGAGCGTGACAGACCACCACCGCCGGCAAGGCGTCCAGCATCAGGCAGGCGCCGGCGGCGGTGTACGTTTTGCCGAGGCCGACGTCATCGCCGAGCATCAGCCCGCGTGATCGGCGCAGCAGCTCAATGGCGCGCTTTTGATAATCGCGCAGCTCCGAGCCCTCACGCAGGCCCGCGTAATCGGGCGCGACATATTCCGGCAGGAAGATGCGCTCGATCTCAGCGGCCTCCTCCTCATAGGCGCGCCGGCGCCGCTCGATGTCGATCAGCGTCCGTTGCTCAGCCGCCATCGGATAGCGCTGCAGGAACCACGACAGATCGGCGGCGGTCTGGTCATCGCGCCGGAACTTGTATGGCGGTCCCGAGCCCTTCGGTATTTTCGGGAAGATGTGCTTTAGACGGATGGCCACGTGCGGCTGCACCGCCGTGATGACGTAGGACGTTGGCGTCGTCGTCATTGCGCCATAGGTCTTCGCGTGCTTCACATCCACCCCCGCGAGAGCGAGGCGACATAGACCGGCTTCCCGTTCAGCGTGGCGGGCATGCCGGTGCTCATACCGGTGACGAGGATCAGCGCTTTGACGTCCGGGTGCTCGGCGTAGCGCTTCAGCTGGCGCAGGACGCCCGGCTTCGACCAGCGGCGCCGCAGCTTCATTTCAATGCCGAGGCCGTGCTCAAGCAGAAAGTCGATGCGGTCCTTTTCGGCGAGCCAAACCTCGCGCTCCTCAGGAGCCGCGTTGAGCGCGTCAGCGAGCGCAGTCTGCGCGGCGCGTTCGTTCGTGAGCGGAACGCGCAGCGTCTCGATGAAGTCGACCAGTGCCTCGGCGCGGCGGCGAACCTTCGGCGATCCCATCACGCCGCCTCCACGCTCGCGTGTGCGCCAAGCGGCGTGGAGTCGAAGCTCACCGCGTCGAGATACAAATCCAGCATCGCTTCGAATTCGGCGCGCTCGTGTGGATCGGCGGCGCGCTGCTTCAGGACGGCGCGCATCACCTTCGTGTCGAAGCCGAACGCCTTTGCTTCGGCGAAGACTTCCTTCTCGTCCGCCGCCAGCTCCGCCTTCTCAGCGCGCACGCGCTCGATCCTCTCGATGAGGTGGCGCAGTTGGCGGCGAGTGGCCTCACCCAGCAGCGCCTGCGCGTCGCTCTGTCCGTTATTGCTCACGCCGCGCCCCCCTTCCCGCCGCTGCGCGGGCGCAGGCGGTCGATTTCTAGGAACGCTGCGGTAACGGCAGCCATCGCGTCTTCGAGGCGTCCCGAGGCGACCGCAATCGCGGCCTCGGCCTCATCGAAGTCGGCGTGCTCGACCATCGCGCAGGCGCGCCCCAAGAGCTGCATCGCGGCCTGCAGATGCTCGCCAGCCGTCGACGCCTCGTCGATGGTCATCGCCAGCGCCATCGCGCGCCGGTTCCGTTTGCTGACGGCCGGCTTTTTTTCATCGGGCGCAGGCCAGAGCCCCGGCTCAATGACGGCGCTTTCATCCGTAGGCGTTGCGACCGCAGCTTTGGGACGCGGCGCCTTGCGGAACGCGTCCAGATTAACGACCTCACCCATCAGTTTGTTCTCCCCCGATTGAACGCCTGAGCCTTCTCGTCGGCCTTGGCTTGCAGCCATCGCTTGACGCCGTCGCGCGAATAGAGCGTGCGCTTGCCCAGCAGGAAGCATGGCGGTCCTCGGCGCTCCGTCTCGTAGCGCTGCATCGTCGAGACCGAGACGCGAAGCTCTGCGGCGACCTCCTCGCGCGTCAGATAGTCATCGAGCAGCGCGCGCTTGCGCTGCACGTATCTGAGGAGCGCGGCCTCAAGCTCGGGGTCGTCAGGCAATCCTTCCGTCGTCATCTAAGCCTCCCGCTGCACGACGTTTTTTGTTTAGTGCGAATCGTGCATCAGACATTTCATGCATGTTTGAACAAGCCGTAAACGACGCAATCTGCATTTTCGATAGCTCTAAATTCGGCACAGCGCGTCCGCTGACACCACGCGCAATTGCTTTATTCGTCTGGTGGGGAGAGTCGCCGCTTTTGTTGGGCGGTTCGGGGAAGTGGAAATCGGAATGACAGACTTAGGCGGTCGGATCGGCGAACGGATCCGCGAACGGCGTAAAAGCGCCGGCATGCTTCAAGAGGACCTGGCGAAGCTGATGCGCGTGCAGTCGGAGACTGTCGGGCGGTGGGAAAACGGGCAGCATCCGCCGAAATACAATCGACTGCCGGATATCGCCGAGGCGCTCGGTGTATCGGTGCTGTGGCTAATAGCGACGGACGCTGAGATCGAGGCTCTGAGCCTGGTCGAGCAGGTTTTCGCCATGCCCGAGGCGGCGCGCGACGTGATCCTGCGCTGCATCCGCGCCCATATGATGCGCGAAGAAGACGTGGAGCTGGCCATTCGGGTCTCGAAGGCGCCGCCGGAAATCCGCGCGCAAATGCAGCGCATCATCGACGCTCTTGACCCGTTAGGCGAACCGCCAGCCAACTAAAACCGATAAGTTGAGTCGGCCGGCGCGGCGCGCATACTGAAAATGCGCGTCCCGCAATTTATGATTTCTTAGCAGACATGGTGTGTCTAGTCCGCACAACAAATTGTGCGGAGGACACGTCATGTCGGAAATCAGCGCCAACGCAGGTGAGGACGAGCAGGTCCTCATGCTGGTCGAAGACGACCACTCGATGCGGGAATTCCTGCAGGCCGCACTCGTTCGCGCGGGCTTCAAGGTCCAGGCGTTCGAGGACGGAGCAAACGCATGGGACGCGTTCGAGGCTGAGCCGGACCGTTTCGGGCTGTTGTTCACCGACGTCGTGATGTGCGGCATCGACGGCGTTGAGCTGGCGAGGCGCATTGAGCGCTTGCGGCCGGAAGTCCCGATCCTGTTCATCACCGGCTTCGCGGCCTGCGCGCTCGAGTCCGCCACCGAGCCGCGCGACGCGCGGCGCAGGCTGACCAAGCCCTTTCACCTCTCGGAGATGGTCGAGCACATCCGTAAAGCGTGGGAGGCGCGCCCATGACCGCTCCCTCCGTATTCGTCGTTCAGCAGGACGAGCGCTATCGCGTCGCGCTGATCCGTGAGCTGCAGAACGCTGGTTATCGCGTGCACTCATCGGCGACGCCGGAGCTTGCATGGGCGCGCATGCGACGCGCCGATGCGCGCTACGACGTCCTCGTCACCGATTTTGAGGCTGAAGGTGACATCGACGGCGTTGAACTCGCGCGCCTCGTCTCGAAGCGCCATCCGGACACTATGGTGCTGTACGCCACCGCCTACACGGTCCGTCGCCGGCTGGCGACCTCGCCGTCCATCACAAAACACGCTCAGGCGACCACGGAGTATGTTCGTGACGAGATGCGGCGCGCGGATTGGTTGCGCTCAGCGATGGCGTCGTGACCGATGTGGCTCTACGTCCCGCCGGCCTCGATTTCATCAGCCTCTGCACCGGCGGAGGCGGTCTCGAACTCGGGCTCGCCATCGCCCTGCCCGGCGCCGGCGCGCGCGTTATGGTGGAGAGGGAAGCCTTCGCCGTCACGCGACTGGTCGAGGCGCAGCGCGCGGGCTTTATGGCTCCAGCGCCTATTTGGTCAGATGTCAGAACCTTCAACGGCCGAGCGTGGCGTGGCTGCGTGGACGGATTGGCTGGCGGAATACCGTGCCAGCCATATTCAGTGGCCGGAAAGCGTCTCGGGCGCGAAGACCCGCGCGACCTCTGGCCGGCGGCGCGCCGCATCATCGTCCAATCGGGCGCGTGGTGGGTCTTCATCGAAAACGTCCCCGGCATGCTCACCGGCCGCAAAGGCCAAGAGCCCGGCGCGCGGCGCGTTCTTCGAGGACTACAGCGACTGGGTTTCCGGGTTGAGGCTGGATTGTTTGCGGCGGAGGAAGTCGGCGCGGCGCAGGGGCGCGAGAGGCTCTATTTCCTCGGCATCCATGAAGAGCGATTTCTGGCAAACGGTATGCTCGCGCGACCACAAGTCGGGTCTGACGGGTCCGGGCATTCTCAATCATCGCGGAAACCCAAAAAACACACGCCCACTAAACGAACAGGTTCTGGCGTGGAAGACGCCGCGCGTGACGGCGGGCGCGTACACGCGCGACAACGGCGACCAGGCGCGCGAGCGGCTGACGCTGGAGGGACAGGCGGTGCGGCTATGGTACGCGCCGGACGTCCCGAACGGCGGGCGGGCGAAGCGCAGCGGTCAGAGCGAGACGGGCTTCCTGCCGGACGGCTCGAAGCGGCAGGTTGGCCTGGAGACGCAGGCGCGGGATACGACGCCCGCGTTGACCAGCGCCCTCTTGCGCCGCCCCGACCCGACGCCTTGGAGGCATGGGCAGACGCGCTCGATGCAGATCCTCTCTCCGCTCCGTCTTTGTCGAGCGCTGATGCAACCGCGTTTGAAGGACTGGGCGCAATTGAGGCGATGGGCGCGGCGCATGACCCGAAAGCGATTGAACGCGTGGTTCGTCGAGTGGCTGATGGGATGGCCGCGCGGGTGGACCGCATTCGCCTGCTCGGCAACGGCGTTCATCCTCTACAAGCGGCGTATGCGTTCCGAACTCTTAGCGCTCGCGCCGCCGCCGCCGGCTCAGCCGGCGCAGCTTGCCTTGTTCAACTGACCGGGAGGGAGGAGTGATGAGCTTCGAAGAATTGGTCCTAACAATCTGGGGTATCGCCGCGCTGATCTGCCTTGCCCCGCTCAGTTTTATGACGTTGAGAGCGGCCCACAATGCTATCCGTCCACGGAAGCCACCGGAGCTGCGGGACGACGAATATCTTTATGAGGGACCAGAGCGGCTGTAGTCGATGGAGGTGATGATGTGGGTGTACGTTGTAATCGTTATCTTGACCGGCGCAGTCGGTTGGGGCGTGATGCTTTGTCTCGTAAGCTTCTTGTTCCGGCTCGCGCGAGGCACCGTCGAAAACATTATCTACTGCATTCGCCGCGCGCCTGATGGCCGCACGTATACGCATTATCGCCTTTAGAGCAAAAGAACGGCAATAACTGGGGAGGAGTGAAATGGTGGTGCTGAGCGTTTTTGTACTCGGATGCGTGGGCGGAATGGCCCTCGCCTTCATCGCGCTCGACGCGCGCATCGTGCGCCAACGTCGCGCGCTGAGCCGGGCGTTTGATGAGATCAGGCGATGCCAGCATGCGATCGTCAGTGTAGCGAACCGCAGCTATTGACGCCGCTTCTCGTAGTCGCGGATCGCCTGGTCGGCCGCGTCAGCGCGCTTGCGCAGCGCGGTCAGGATATCAATCTCCATCTGCGCGTGGATATCGTGCGTGCCGGCCGCAAGCCGGCGCACGGTGCGGTCATTGACGCCCAGCGCGGCGGCGAGCGGGGTTTGCCAGCTCGGCCCGAAGACCGCTTCGCCGAGCGCTTTGAGATCGTCTGCGGTCATATCATCCTCCCAAACGAGAGCGGCGCCGGGTGATCCGGCGCCGCGTTCGTTCTTAGTCCTTGGGAACCGTCAGGCAGCGGAAGGCGCCGTTTCCGAGCGCGTGCCCGATATAGAAGCAGGTTTCGGTTTCGATCGTGCAGCGGCGGTCGTGGACGATGTAATAGGCAAGGCGCTGCGCCTCGTCGTCGTAAGCCGCGCCGGAGTCCGCAATCGTCCGGGCGAGCGCGTCATGCGTGCTGTCGTCGCCGTAACCCATCTCGCGGCTTTCCGCGATCGTGATCGCTAGGTCTTTGAGCTGGGCCTCGGTCAGCTGCTTGAAGGCCGCTTCCTCGGCGACCGAGCGGCGATCAGCCTTCGCGCGCTTCGCGGCCTGAGCGCTCTCGTGCTCGTTGACCAGCTCCATCGCGTTCACGAAGGTCGCGTCGGCGACAAATTTGGCGATCAGCCGGAGGCGCTCGTCGTAGCGCGCCGTCGCCCAGCGGCGATCCGGGTTGTGCGCCCAGTCATGGAAAAAGTCGTCCGAGAAATACTCGCAGACCGCGTTAACTTCGCGGCTGATGTAATCGCGCGCGTCGCGCCAGTCGTTCATCACCGCTGCTGCGTGAAGGTGCGCTTTCGTCGTCATGTCAGGCTCCTCGCCCTGTCGCGCGGACCCATCGCCCTGCGCTTCATGTCCTAAAATTAGGACACGTCAGTATGCAGAGTCAACAACTATTTTCGGAAATATTTCGCGCGGCGTCAGCGCGCCGCCGGCCACCGCCTCGCGGCGAGCGCTCAGCTCAGAGCCCGCCGGAAGAGGTCTCGCGCTCCATTCGCTTCGCATACAGATAACGACCCAGCTTCAATTTAACATCGTCGAGGGCGGCGTCGTGAGCCTCGATGAAGTCCGCCTCGTCGCGCAACCTCTCGGCTGGCGATCGCGCCACCTGTCCCCAGCCGAGCAAAGCATCGCCATCTGCAGGGAGAGCGTTTCTGCGGCTCAGAAACGGCATTAGCTTATCTAGAGCGGCGGCAAGGTGCTCGGCTTCGTCGACGCTGGTCGCGTCCGTGTGTTGCTCGCCCGGCAGCAGATGCTTAATCATCGGAAACATTCCCTTGTTCAGAAACTGAGTGTAGCGCCACTATACCGCGCTTTGTCTAGGTGAAGCCGACCTACGCCCCCCGCCTCGCGGCGAGCGCGTATGCGCCCTCACCGGCCGACCGTCGCGCACATAGGCGGCGACCGCGACCATGTCATTCGCTGCGGCCGGACGATCGCCTGATCCGCCCACGAGCGCGTTTTGCCGACGCGCCCGCGCTATCGCCGAGAAGGCGATCAGGAGATATCCATCGACGCCGATCGCGAGCATCAGCAGAACCCACAGCGGAACCGTGTCGCGCTCAGCGGCGGCGATGACACCGCGCAGCTCATCGCGCCGGATCCGGAGCGTGGCCCGCTCAGCGGCGAGCGCGTTCAGGCGATCAGACACGCACCCCTGCGTGTCGCCCCCGAAAACTCCATCGGCCAGGATCCCGCATTCGCGTTGGATGGCGCGAACGGCGAACTCGCGCTCGCGATCATTGTCGCTCACCAACGCCGGCGCGGTCATCACGGCGCGAACACGACGCGCCTCCTCCGCCTGGTCATCCACTCGAGCCAGTTCACGTTGCGCGTCCAGCGCGCCGTGCTGGGCGAGCACGGCCGCGCGTGCGTCCGCCATCGCCATATAGGACAGCCCCGCGTCGACCAGCGCGCTGAGGAGGAGCAATAGGGACGCGAGCGTCGCCGCGCCGGCCTCTCCGGCCGCGCGCAGGCCCACGCTCAGCTTCGGCAGGCGCCACACGGCGACCACGACCGCCACCGCGATCAGCGCGGCGAGGATCTGATAGATTGGCAGGCCGGCGAGCGTAGGCTCAGCGGGCGCGAATGAAACCGCCTTGGTGACGTTCGCCGCTCCGGACGCCGCCAGCAATCCCATGCTCGCGAGCCCGAGTGGGCCGAGATACGTGCCGTCAAATCGCATCGTTCCGCCGAAATAATAGCCACCTGATAGGCGGGCTTCGCGGCGGCGCGGTTTCCAAGCGGTTAATTCTGGCCGATTTCCCTTGCGGGACGGTCATTTCGGGTGGTGCCGCCTGCGTGACTCGAACACGCGACCCCCGCATTACGAATGCGATGCTCTACCAACTGAGCTAAGGCGGCCCGCCATTGACAAATCAACCCGCTCGCGCGGAGGCGGGAAACTACGCGCAAGTTCTGCGTCGCACAAGAACTTGATTGCGGCGTCGAATAATCTCTCGCGGGCTACGCCGCGTAGTCGCTGACGGCGACCAGAACCGCGAAGAAATGGCACGCCGCAGCCGCAACGACGAAGCCGTGCCAGGCGACATTGTTGAACGGCCAGCGCTCGCGCACATGGAAGATCACCCCAGCGGAATAAGCGACGCCGCCCGCCGCCAGAAGCACGATGACCGTCGTGCTGACCGATTGCAGCAAGGGGTAGATCGCAACGATGACGCTCCAGCCCATGGCGAGACACAACACCACCATGAAGCGCGCCATGCCGCGCCCGAGAATGAGCGAGCCGATCACGCCAATACCGGCGAGCGACCAAAGCACCGAGAACAGGCTGATGCCCCACGCCCCGCCCATCATGGCGAGCGCGAACGGCGAATAAGTGCCGGCGATCATCAGGAAGATGGCGGCGTGGTCGAAGCGCAAGAGCACTTCCTTGGTCCGCGACGGCGCCCAGGCGTTATAGAGCAACGACGCCACCAGCATCGCCACGAGGCCAACGCCATAAAGCGGCAGGCTGACGGCGAGCGCGGCCGAGCCTGCGCTGAAACCGGCGATGAAGAGAAACGGCAGACCGATCGCGGTCAGAACCAGACCGACGGAATGCACGACGACGTCGGCGATGCGTTCGGCGCGGGTGAAATTGGCGGCGGCTGCGCGATGATGCGTCATTGCGGTGACGTGGTCTCTCCGTCGCGACGCTGCAAGCCAAGCGCCGCAGCCGATTTCGCACGATTAGACCACGTCGGCGCAACGATGCCGTTAATGCTTCGCTGGCTTTGACCTGTCAGCGTTGCAAATGCGCCGCAGGCTTAATTCGGCGGCGGATACGCCTCACCTTCGCCAAGCAAGGCGTGACCAATCCAGTTTTCATCCGGATCGGCGAAGCAATAGCCCCATTGCGCCGTCCAGTCGCTCGGAAAGCCCTCGCGGACGAAGGTGATCTCAAACCGGCCCCAATTGCGCGACTGACCGCCCAGCGGATCGGTCAGCGAAGCTTCGCAGACTTCCTGCTGATCATATTCGATCCAATAGCCGGAATAGCTGCCGCGCTCATTCGCCAGCATGCTCGCATGGGCGTCCTCGATAAAAACGCGCGCAGCGCCAGACCCGCTTGGCGCGGAATAGCTGAACACCACCGTCTCGCCGACCTGCGTCTCCCACTCGACCGTGCCGAACGTGGAGTTCCAAGCCTCGTCCGCGAAGGCTGCGCCGCTCGCCGACGCCATCGCCAGAGCGCTTGCGCCAATCATCAGTTTCCGCATCGCTTTCATCCCTTACCGCAGCGAACACCGGAAGCGAGTTGAGGCGCCGCTTAGGGCCGAATTGGGGCGGTGGAGTCCACGCCTGCGATTAGTCCGGCGCAAGACCAAACCCGTCGCGCATGTCGTCGATGGCGGCGAGCGTTTCGTTGAAGCTCGTCCAGTCGTCATGTTCTTCGATGTCGGCCCAGATGGCGCGCATGACGTCGATGGTGAGGCGGACAGGCGCTTCGCGTTGAAAATAGGCGTGCCTGTGCGCGAATTCGCCGTACGGTTCGAGGGCGCCGAGCGAATTGTGGAACGCATCGAAAGCATCGCCGGAATAGTAAGATGCGCGCGGGCCTGAGAGCGCGCTCTCTCTCGCCAGCGCGCCGGCAAACCAGTCGAAGAACATGTCTTCGAACAAGACCCGCGATTGTCGCGCAAAGCTCATCGCGGCGCGCACGAGCTCCAGATCACGCGAACCGCCTGACGGCTTCACGCCGAAGCGCAGACAAAACGCTTCGCCGAGCGCGCTATGATAGCTCGGCTCAAAGCCGCCGAGACGTTCCGTCAACGCCTCAAACGGGGCGACAAGGCTCAGACACTCCGCCAATCGGTGCAGGTTCCAAAGCGCAGACTCGGCTTGTCGTGCAAAAGCGTAAATGCCGCCCTGGTCGAAATAGGCGGCCGTGTACTCAGGCTCGAACACGGGAATGAACCGCGACGGTCCGTAATCGAAGCTCTCGCCCGTTACGGTCATATTGTCCGAATTCATCACGCCGTGAACGAAGCCCGCCGCCATCCAGGTCGCGACCAGTTTCGCGTTGGCTTCAATTGCATGACTCAAAAGCCCAAGCGCGCGCTCCGCGCCCGCCAGTTCGAGCAGGTCCGGGAAATAGAGTTCCGCGCAATAATCGACCAGCGCCGTGATGCGCTCCGGCGCGTTCTCCCGCGCATGACGTTCAAACGTTCCTATCCGGACATAGCCGTGCTGCACGCGCGACAGGACAGCTCCGCGCGCGGGACTTGGCTCGTCATAACGCTCCAGCGCCTCGCCAGTTTCGCAAAGCGAAAGAATGGAACAGCCCGGCACGCCCGCGGCTTCGAGAAAGGCCGCGATCAACACCTCGCGCACACCGCCCTGCAAAGTCATGCGCCCATCGCCCGTGCGCGACCATGGCGTGCGCCCTGTCCCCTTCGTGCCAATGTCGAGCAAGCGGCCGTCCGCCGCGCGCAGCTGCGCGAACAAAAAACCGCGCCCGTCGCCGATATCGGGATTGTAGACCCGGAACTGATGGCCGTGATAGCGCATGGCCAGCGGCGGATTGAGATTGTCAGGCAACGGCTCAAACGCCGCGAAGTGACGCGCCTTCTCACTTTCGCTCAGCCCCGACAGGCCGATGCGCTCAGCAGCACGTTCGTCCCAGCGTCGAAGTACGGGCGCCGGGAACGCCGCCGGCGCGACGGGATCGCCAAACGCCTCGCCGAGCGCTGGAAATCGCGGTTCAGGTTCATAGGTCGTGTCAAACGCCATGGTGGGGCTTAGCGCGCCTGGCTCGGATATGACCAGCCCGTCATCCGCGG
>JAUIEH010000515.1 GCA_030428405.1 Alphaproteobacteria bacterium | reverse complement strand
TCCCGAACACGTCCTGACGGAGCGCGACACCACGCTGAGCCTGGCCGGCGTGGAGCTTGACGCGTTTCACCCCGGCGGCGGGCACACGCGCGACAATATCGTGGTCAGCGTGGAAGGCGCGGGCGTGGTATTCGGCGGCTGCCTCATCCGCGCGGCGGAGACGTCCTCGATCGGCAACACGGCCGATGCGGTCATGAGTGAATGGGCGGGCTCAGCGTTGGCGGTCGGCGTACGCTTTCCGGATGCGCGCATCATCGTGCCTGGTCATGGCGCACCCGGCGATCCCAGCCTTCTGGATCACACTGCCGCGCTCGCGCGCAGCGCAGCGGACCGCGACTGAAGCAATCCCGCTTCGGGGCGCGAACTGGACCGGTCGGTCCAGCATGCCTAGACTTTGAAATCACTTCTGAAGCTGACGCCTCATAAGCCGGAGACACAGAGCCGCATGTTGCCGCCCATTCTTCAAAATCTGCGCGTTCCGGTCGTCGGCGCGCCCTTATTCATCATCTCCAACCCGGATCTTGTGCTCGCGCAGTGCAAGGCCGGCGTCGTCGGCTCCTTCCCGGCGCTGAATGCGCGCCCGCCCGAGCTTCTCGACGAATGGCTCGCCCGCATCACCGAAGAACTGGCCGCAGCGCCGGACGCTGCGCCTTTTGCGGTCAATCAGATCGTGCACCGCTCCAATGACCGGCTCGACCACGACCTTCAGCTTTGCGTGAAATACAAAGTCCCCGTGGTCATCACCTCTTTGGGCGCGCGCGAGGAGGTCAATGAGGCCGTGCACAGCTATGGCGGCATCGTCCTGCACGACATCATCAATGACCGCTTCGCCCATAAGGCCATTGAGAAAGGCGCCGACGGCCTAATCGCCGTGGCGGCCGGCGCGGGCGGCCATGCCGGCACGACCTCGCCTTTCGCGCTGATTCAGGAAATTCGTTCCTGGTTCGACGGCCCGCTCCTGCTTTCCGGCTCGATCGCCACAGGAGACGCGGTCCTTGCCGCCCAGGCCATGGGCGCAGACCTCGCTTATATCGGCTCAGCCTTCATCGCCACCGACGAAGCCAATGCCGTTGAGGCCTACAAACAGGCCATCGTCGACGCCCATGCCGACGACATCGTCTATTCGAGCCTGTTCACCGGGATTCACGGGAATTACCTCAAAGCCTCGGTGATCAACGCCGGCCTCGATCCGGACGACCTCGCCCATGGCGATCCGTCAAAAATGAATTTCGGCGGCGGGTCGGCGGCCAAGGCCTGGAAGGACATCTGGGGTTCGGGCCAGGGCGTCGGCGCGATTGAGTCGGTTCAGCCCGCCGCCGCCTATGTCGATCGCCTCGTGCGCGAATACGACGCTGCGCGCGCCCGTCTCGGTCTCAAAACGGCGACAGCTGGGGCGGCCGCCGAGTAATCAGCTGACATTCAACCGCATAGCGCGTCTTTGCTTGCGCGCATTGATATGCGATCGTTCGGGCCTCAATTCGGAGGGGACGCAGTGGCACTTCGCGTAGAAATCGAGCTGTCTGACAGCGACGTCGAATATTTTCGTGAGCGTCTGGAGCGCGCGGCCTCCAATCGCTCGCAGCATCCTGAGTCGCACGTCATCGACGGCGCCGAAGAAGTGGTGCGCGACGCGCTCTCCAAAGACCCGATGCCGTTCATCCGAGAACGCATTGAGCGCCTGACGCCCCTCATCGCCATGCTGCGTGACGATCAATGGCGTCTCGAAGGCGAAGATCGCGAACGCGTGCTCAACGCGCTCGCATATTTCGTCGAGCCTGACGACATGATTCCGGACCATATTCCGGGCATCGGCTATCTCGACGACGCCATCATGATCGAGCTTGTCTCGACCGAGCTGACCCACGAAATCGCTGCGTATAACGACTTCGTCAGCTTCCGCGACCGGGGCTCCAACGCTTCGAACGCGGAAAAAATCGAACGTCAGCGCGCCGAGCTGCAGGACAAGATGCGCCGTCGTGCGCGTCGCGACCGGCGGCGCGGTTCGCTCGGCGGCCGTCGCGGCGGCTTCCGGTTGCTCTAAAACCACACTCGATCGCTATCCCGAAAAAGCCATGTCCGCGCCCGCGCGCGGACATGAAGCGCGCCTAGCACGCACGCCGTTCGCGTTGCCTTCCTACGGGCTCCTGAGACCCGGGGGGCGCGGGCGGCTGTGCCGT
>JAUIEH010000514.1 GCA_030428405.1 Alphaproteobacteria bacterium | reverse complement strand
TCTGGCTGGCGTCGTCCGGACCCGGAACGCCGTAAGTGTGCTTGCCCCAGAAGCGATAGGACCCGCCGAGACGCGGCTCGATTTCGACATGCTCGGCGAACCATGTCCGAAGCGCGTCGGCTTGCGTCAGAGCGGCGAAAACCTGTTCAGGCGTTGCGCGCAGCTTGACGGAAAACTCGTGCTTGATCGCGGTCATGTCTCTTCATCCTTGTCATTGCGCGCCATCTCTTCGGCGACTGATTTCAGATCGGTCAGGCGCGCGCTCCAGAACACGCGATAGGGCGCAAGCCAGTCGTCAATGGCGCGTAGACCTTCCGGGTCAAGAGAATAGCGCCGCGACTGGGCCACCCTGCGTTCGCGGATCAGGCGCGCGCGCTTCAACACGCCGACATGGCGCGCAATGGCGGGCCGGCTGATCGGAAAGCGACGGGCCAGATCGCCCGCGCTCAGCTCCTCATGACGGAGATGGTCGAGAATGGCGCGTCGGGTCGGGTCGGCGATGGCGCGATATCCGTCCGGCGCGGCGTCATCGGTGTATTCAGACTTATGCGTAACCATAGTGTTACGTAACAAGTGTGCTACATATGGTCAACAGGCGAGCTGCGAGACGGGGTCATACAGGCGCCGGAAGCCTGCGCGCGGTTATCCGGCGCGGCTTGGCGTGCTATCAGCGTTGCGGGGAACAAGACGCCGAACGCGTCGAGGGAAGACATGCAGACAAGTTTCGCGGCGCGCGCCTTCGTCACGGCGCTCTTTTTCGTCCTTGGCGTCGGCTTCATCGCCGAAACCGTGCTGATGTATTACGAGTTCCGCTCGACGGGCCTGGCCTTCGCCATGGCTTCGTTCGACGCCGAGCTGTTCATCTTCTTTCCGACGGCCGGCATCGCGGCGCTGTTCGCCTTCTGGCGGGCGGGCTGCGTGGTCACGGACGCTTATTGGCGGCGCGTGCGCCTTGGCAAGCCGATCTATATCGCCGCCTTCGTCATTGCGAGCCTTGGCGCGTTCTTGCTCTCCGACAGTTTCCGGGCGGGCGCGGATCGTTCCTGGTGGGAGATTGCACCCTCAGCGCTGATGACGGACGCCGGCGAGCCGCCAGGCTGTGAGCCGGGCGAGTGTTCGCGCGCGCCGATCATCGATGCGCATCAATCCGTGCGCGCCGCGGCGCGTGATGGCGGCGGCCTTGCGCGTTATTCCTTGTCCTGCGAGACGACGGTCTCCTCGCGCTTTCGCGCTGAGGATGCCGACGACGAGCCGACCTATTGTTTTGCGGCCGGAGAGCCTTTGACGCGCGCACAATGTTGCGCGGCGCGTCAGGAATTCAGAGAGGCTGTCGCCGCCCGTCACGCCGAGGCGCCGTCCCGGCTTTATTACATCCATCTCTACGCGCTGCCGCTGAAAATCTTCTTCCTGTTCATGCTGCTGGGCATCGGCGTCATGCTCGTTCGGCGCAGACGCTCGCTGGAATTTTACTATGGCGAGGCGATGGAGGACGTCGAGCGCGCACTGCCGATCGGCGGCGCCTTGATGCTCATCTGGCCACTGATGAACAACGCTTACGTGCAGTCCTGGGACTTGTTGTTCGGCGCAGAGGGCGCAGGTTCCTATCGCGTGCTTGCGCCGCTCTATATGCTCGGCTTTGCAGGCTGGGCGATGGTGATGATGTTTTATTATTTCCGGCGATATCCGGATACGCTCGAATTTTTCGCCAAGGCTTCCGGCGTCGCGCTCGCCGCCTTCGGCATTTTCCAGTACGAGCAAATCATCTCTTACATCAACGCCTTTCTCGGCGCCGGCGCAGATGTCCTGTCTCTGACGGTTTTTGCGGTCGCAGTCGTCTTCTTCATCTGGCAGGTTTTCGCCGATGACGAAGACCCTGCGCGCGAGGGCGGTTCCGGACCGCCGCCAGTGCCGAGCCGGGATGAGCTGGAGCGCGACCGCTAGAAGCTGCGCCAAAGCACAATAAAAAGCACGAGTGGGAGGAGCGCCGGTGATCGGCCAACGAGACGAAGTCCTGCCGCTAATGGTCGCCAAGGCGGCGGCCGCGGAGCCCGACAAACTCATCCACCGCTCAATCGATCACGGCGAAATCACCAATCGCGAACTTGACGAGACGGCGCGCCGCTGGGCCGGCGCCTTGCGTGCGCTTGGCATCGGCCAGGGCGATTGCGTGGTCACTGTCGT
>JAUIEH010000513.1 GCA_030428405.1 Alphaproteobacteria bacterium | reverse complement strand
CTGCGTTCGAACGGCTGCAGGCGCAAATGAGCGGTTGCGCCGGGATAGAGCAGGGCGGCTTGATTCATGTCGCGCGTGCGGCTCGCTGTGCTTCGTTGGCGACCATGCGCTCGCCCCAGGCGCCGCCATCGACATCGCCTTCCGCGAATGTCCATGGAATCGCGCCGCCGAGTTTCAAGCCGACGCGCAGGCCTGCGCGCAATCCGTCTTCATGGAAACCATAGCCAAGCCAGGCTCCCGCATACCAGACGCGGCGCACGCCCTGGATCTTGTTGAAACAACGCTGGGCGGCGAAGGAGGTCGCCGTAAATTGGGGATGCGCATATTCGATTTCTGTAATGACTTTATCTGCGTCCAGCGTCAGGGTCGGATTTAGCGTTACATAGACGGGCAGGTCGCGCGGCAGGGGCTGCAGCCGGTTCATGTGGTAGCTGACGCTGGCTGCGCCGTCTTCGCCGGTGATGCGGTAATTCCAGGCGCCCCAGGCTGTGCGCCGCTTCGGCATGGCGCGCCGGTCGCTATGGGCGACGGCGAGATTGGGCGCATAGCGCACGGCTGCGAGCATAGCGCGTTCGGTTTCATCGGCATCGCTCAATATCATGGCCGCCTGGTCGGCGTGGCAGGCGAGCACGACCTCGTCGAAATTTTCGCTGCGACCGGAAGCATCCTCGACTGTGACATGGCTGTCATGGCGAATGACGCGCGCGACGGGTCGATGGAGATGGATGTTGATGTCGCGGCCGAGCGCATCGATTAGTCGGGAGACATATTCGCGGCTGCCGCCGGCGACCGTGCGCCATTTCGGTCGGTCGACGGATAAAAGGCCGTGATTGTCGAAAAAGCGCAGAAATGTTTCCGCGGGCTGATCGGCGACGTCGTGCTCGCTGGTTGACCAGATGGCCGCGCCCATCGGGTAGAGATATTTGCGGCGGAAATCGTCTTTGACGCGCAGCGCGTCGAGAAACTGGCCGAGGCTTTCATCGCCCAGCTTGTTCTCGCTCAGCGCCTTGCGCGCGGCCGTATTGAAGCGCGCCCATTCCGACACGACAGCGCGAAAATCGCTGCGCAGCATGTTGATCAGCTGAAACGGCAAAAAACTGGTCTGGGACGACCATTCAAGCCCGTCCGGCGCCGAAAAGGCGAAGCTCATATCCGTACGGACAGTCTCTACGCCGAGATGGGCGAACAGCGCCTTCAGATTGGGGTAATTGCGCTCATTATAGACGATGAAGCCGGTGTCCACGGGCGCGGCGCCATCTCGATAGGGCACGTCGATCGTATTGGAGTGACCGCCAATACGGGTGTCGGCTTCGAAAATGGTGAGGTCGGCGACATCTTTCAGCGCAAAGGCGGCGCCCAGTCCGGAAATGCCCGAACCAATAATGGCGATGCGTTGTTTTTGGCGCACATGCGACTCCGGTTCAGGCGGCGATGCGGATGGCGTCGAAAGCCTCTAACGCGCGCGCGCGTGCTTTGGCGTGATCGACGATGGGAGCGGGATAGGCTTTTGGCCGCGCGGTTTCGGCGTTGCTCGAGAAAATCGCTTCCTCTGAGGCCTTGGAGAGTTCGCCGACCCAGCGGCGGACATAGGCCGCATCCGGATCGAATTTCTCGAGCTGAGCGATGGGATTGAAGATCCGGTAATAGGGCTGAGCGTGCGGGCCCGAGCCTGCGACCCACTGCCAGCCCATCGAGTTGTTGGCGAGGTCGGCGTCGACGAGCGTGTCCCAGAACCAGGAAGCCCCGATGCGCCAGTCGATCAGCAAATGTTTGATGAGGAACGAGGCGGCGATCATGCGCGCGCGATTATGCATCCAGCCCGTTTCCCAGAGCTCGCGCATGGCGGCATCAACAATGGGATAGCCCGTGCGGCCGCGCTTCCAGGCTTCAAGCGCTTCATCATCGTCGCGCCAGGGCATGTCGTCGAACTTGGCGTCGAGATTGGTTTCGGACGCATGCGGATTGTGAAACAACATGGCGCGGCAGAACTCGCGCCAGCCGAGTTCGGCGAAGAACTTGTCCTTGGCCTTTTCCAGCTTCGCGCCGCGCGCAGCCTCATTGACGGCGGCGATGACCTGCTTCGGGCTGATTTCGCCCCAGTGCAGATGCGGCGAAAGACGAGACACGCCGTCGACGCCGGGAAAATCGCGCGTTTCGGGATAATCGGCGAGAATATCCTCGATGAAGCGG
>JAUIEH010000031.1 GCA_030428405.1 Alphaproteobacteria bacterium | reverse complement strand
AGATGGGAGACGCTACGCCTAATGGCGCGGCGTCTCCATCAGCTCGATCAGAACGCCATGAACGTCCTTGGGGTGAACGAAAATCACCGGCGTTCCGTGCGCGCCGATATAAGGTCCGGACACGACCTTTGCGCCCTTGGCCTCCATATCGGCCTTGGCCGCGTTGATTTCCTCCACCTCGAAACAGAGATGGTGCTGGCCGCCGCGCGGATTGGCTTCAAGAAACGCCGCAATCGGAGAGTTTTCGCCCATCGGCTCCAATAGCTCGACCTGCGAATTCGGCGTGTCCACGAATTGTACGCGCACGCCGCGCTCGGGCAGTTCGATGACGTCGGAAATCACAGTTGCGCCGAACAGCCGCTTATAGGTCTCGACCGCTTCGGCGAGCGACGGCGTGGCGACACCGACATGGTTCAAACGGCCCAGCATGATGTTTCTCCCTAAAATGACGTCGTGATCAAACGCGCAATATCATCGCTTCAACGATGGGGCGCTTGTCATAGGTCTCGCGAGCAAACCGGCTGACCGCGCGCATGACGGCCTCCTCGCACGCCTCGTCATCGTCGCGATTGCGCGCGGACAATCTCGAAAAAGCCTGACCCGCGACGCGCTCGGCTTCTTCGAGAAAAGCTTCAAGGGAATAATCGTCGTCTTCCGGCAGACCGCGCGCGCGCGCCATGGGACCGTCGACGATGTCGCCCTCTTCATCAACGGCGAGCGATATCGCGATCATGCCGTTGAAAGAGACGCGCTTACGGTCGCGCACATTATGCGCATCCGCCGGCACCAGAAATTCTCCGTCGACAAAGAGCCGCCCGACCGGCGCCTCGTCGATGACGCTGGGACCGTCCGGCGTGATCAGGATGATGTCGCCATTATGCGGCGCGAGCGCATGCGGCACCTGCAGCTCGCGGGCAAGCTCGGCATGCGCGAGCAGATGGCGGCGCTCGCCATGAACCGGAATGGCGATTTTCGGCTTGGCCCATTGATACATGGCGCGCAGTTCGTCCCGGCGCGGATGACCCGAGACGTGAATGTCGCGCTGCGAGGCCGTTATGACGTTGACGCCGTTGTCGACGAGCTGATTTTGCAGCGCGTTGATGGAAACCTCATTGCCCGGAATCATGCGGCTGGAGAAAATCACGGCGTCGCCTTCGCTGAGCGAGACATTGCGGTGATTTTTCGAGGCGATGCGCGAAAGCGCTGCGCGCGGCTCGCCCTGACTTCCCGTGCACAGATAAAGAACTTTGTCGGCTGGGAAGAAGCCCGCCTCATCCTCGTCGATTAAGGGCGCGACATTCTTCAAGAGGCCGACATGGCGCGCCGCCGCCACCATGCGGTGCATGGAGCGCCCGACCAGGCAGACGCGGCGGTCATTGGCCTGCGCGGCCAGCATCGCGCTTTCCAGTCGCGCGACATTGGAGGCGAAGGCGGCGATCGCGACCTTGCCGGTCTGTTCGCCGACAAGCTTGATCAGCTCCTCGCGCACGCCCTCTTCAGAGCCTGACTCGCCTTCGACCAGCGCATTCGTGCTGTCGCAGACCATGGCGAGCACGCCCTCATCGGCGATCGCGCGAATGGCGTCGATATCGGTTGGCGCGCCGATTTGCGGGGCGGGATCAATCTTCCAGTCGCCGGTGTGAAAAATGAGGCCGGCCGGCGTGCGGATGGCGACGCCGTTGGGTTCGGGAATGGAATGGGTGATGGTGATGAACTGAAGGTCGAACGGGCCGATCTCAAAGCGCGCGTCCAGCGGAATTTCGTGTACGGGCGTTTCGCCGAGCAGTCCCGCTTCATCGAGGCGGTCGCGCAACAGCCAGGCCGTGAAAGGCGTTGCGTAGACCGGCGCGCGCAAGCGCGGCCACAGCCTTGCAACAGCGCCCATATGGTCTTCATGCGCATGAGTTAGAATAATCGCGAGGAGGTCGTCGGCGCGCTCTTCGATGAAAGTCGGGTCCGGCGTAATCACGTCGACGCCGGGCGTGGTCAGATCGCCGAATGTCACGCCGCAATCGAGCATGATCCATTTGCGCTTCGCCTCCGGCCCGAAGCCGTAGAGATTGAGGTTCATGCCGATTTCGCCGGACCCGCCCAAAGGCAGGAACACGAGTTCGTCGGCGGATTTTGTCTTGGCGGCGCTCATTTGGCTGCCACGGTGCGGCGATAGACTTCAAGCAGGCCGCGCAAGGGCACGTCCTGGTCGTAGTGATGGATGCTCTCGGAAGCGCCTTCGAACAAGGACGCCACGCCGCCCGTGGCGACGACGGTCATTTTTTCTCCGTACTCGTCTTCAATGCGCGCGCACAGCCCGTCGATCAGGCTGATATAACCCCAGAACAGTCCCGACTGCATCGCACCGACCGTGTTGGCGCCGATAACCTTTTCCGGGCGCATGATGGCGATGCGCGGCAGGCGCGCGGCCGCATTGTGCAGCGCTTCCATCGACAGATTGATGCCGGGCGAGATGATGCCTCCTTCAAAGGCGCCGTCCTTGGCGACGATGTCGAACGTGGTCGCGGTGCCGCTATCGACGACGATCAGGGGTCCGCCATATTCGATAAAGGCGCCGATGGCGTCGATGAGACGGTCAGAACCCGCATCTGTCGGGCGCTCAATGCGCACTTCGATGCCGAGCTCGGCGTTTTCTCCAACCACGACCGGCTCGGTATTGAGATAGCGCCGCGCGAAATTGCGCAGATGAAACAGTGATTGCGGCACAACGGAGGAGATGATGCAGGCGTTGAGCTGCTCAAACGACAGTCCCGAAAACCGGCAGAGCTGATCGAGCCAGACGGCGTTTTCATCCGCCGTGCGCGAGGCGTAAGTCGCGGTGCGCCATTGCGCACGCCACTCCTTTCCGTCGTGCACGGCGAATTTCGTATTGGTGTTGCCCTGTTCGATCACCAGCAACATCAGGAAGCCTCTCCGGTATCGGGCAAAAACACCTCGCCCGCGCGCACGCGCTTAAGTTCATCGCCGACGCGCAGCATCAAAGCGCCGTCGGCATCCAAGTCCTCGAACACGCCTTGCAAGGTCACTTCCGGCAGCCGCGCCGTCAATGCAGCGCCTAGCCCGGCCGCGCGCGCAAGCCAGGCGCGCCGCAATTCCTCAAAGCCGGCATCGCCCCAGATGCGCCGCCAATGCTCAAAGCGCGCAACGAGGCGCTCGCCGACGACACCTGGATCCGGCGGCGCTGCGTCTGAGGGATCCAGCGCTGCGGCGAGCGAGGTTGCGGGCCGGTCGGTCTCCGCGGCGGGCGGCGCCGACGCCAGATTGACGCCGCAACCGATTACGAGCTCAAGCCCGCGTGCGAGCGATTGCGACTCGAGCAAGACGCCTGCGACCTTGCGGCAGTCGAGCAAGACATCGTTGGGCCATTTCACGCGCACGCGCTCGGATGCGACATGTGCGTCGAGCGCCTCAGCGACCGCGAGCGCTGCGGCGAAGCTGAGCTGGGCTGCTTCCACCGGCGGACAGGCCAGGCGGTACAGGCCGCTGATGAAGAGATTGCCGTCAAGCGAGGACCAGGCGCGCCCGCGCCGTCCGCGTCCGGAACTTTGTGCGCGCGCTCTCACCCAGAACGGCGCGCCCTCGCCGGCTCGTGCGCGACGGCGAACTTCGTCATTGGTGCTGTCGACCTGATCGAGCGCGATGATCCGCAAACGGTGCGCCTTCCGGCCTAGAAGAGCGCGCCGGCCGCCGTTTCGACCAGCGCGCGTCCGGGTGCTGCGACAAACGGCGCGATGAAGAGCGGGAACATGGCGAAGGCGGACAAACCGGCGATGAAGCCAAGCTCGCGCGGCGCGGCCACCAGCGGCTGGGCCGGCTGGTCAAACCACATCAGACGAATGAGGCGCAGATAATAGAACGCCGACACCACGCTCATCACGACGGCGAAGATGACCAGGGGCCAGAGCCCCGCCTCGGCCGCCGGCAGGAAAGCGAAGAACTTGCCGAAAAAGCCCGCCAGCGGCGGTATGCCGGCCACGGAGAACAACAACATCGTCATCGCCACGGCGAGGCCGGGATGGCTGCGCGAAAGGCCCGCGAGGTCTTCTATTTTCTCGACCATGCCCTCGCGCCTGCGCATCGCCAGAATGCAGGCGAAGATGCCGGTCGTGGAGACCAGATAAATGGTCATGTAGATCAACAGGCCTTCGAGGCCCTCGCGCGTGCCCGCACTGAGCGCGACAAGCGCGAAACCCATATTGCCGATCGAGGAATAGGCCATCAGGCGCTTAATGTTGCGCTGGGCGAGCGCGCCGAAGGACCCGACCGCCATGGAAAGCGCCGCTAGCGCCATGATGATCTGGCGCCAGTCTGCAGCGATTTCCGGGAACGGCTCGTAGAGGGCGCGTGCGAACAACACCATCGCCGCCATTTTCGGCGCCGCGGAGAACAGCGCCGTCACCGGCGTCGGCGCGCCTTCGTAAACATCGGGCGTCCACATATGGAAAGGTGCGGCTGAAATCTTGAAGGCGACGCCGCACATCAGGAAAACGAGCCCGAAAAGGAGGCCGATCGACGGCTCCTCGCCGACGGCGGCTGCGATCTCGACGAACTGGGTCGAGCCGGTGAAGCCGTATATGAGCGACGAGCCGTAAAGCAACAAGCCCGACGACAATGCGCCGAGCACGAAATATTTAAGTCCCGCTTCGGAGGCGCGCACGCTGTCGCGGTTGAATGCGGCCAGCACGTAAAGCGCCAGGCTCTGCATCTCCAGACCGATATAGAGCGCGATCAGGTCGCGCGCGGAGACCATCATCAGCATGCCCATCACGGCGAGCATGACGAGGACGGAGAACTCGAATTTCGCGAGGCGCTCGCCAACGAGATAGCGCGCCGCCATGACCAGCGAAGCTGCGCCGGAAAGCGCGATGACCACCTTGGCGAAGCTGGACAGGCCGTCCACGGCGAAGGCGCCGTTGAATGCAGCCTCGACGCCCTCCGGCGCCGGAATAATCGCGAGCGCGCCCGCCGCTACGAGGAAGGATGCGGCTGCGCCATTGATCGGGCCGGCCGGACGCGCGCCGAGAAAAGCGATCAGCGAAGCAAGGCCTGTCGCTGCGAAGGCGAACAGATTGGCGCCGCCGTCTTCACCAAAGGCCGATGAAGAGGCCAGCGCCAGCCCGGCGCCGAGCGTGACCGCGAGCGCGAGCGCTACGCTTGCGATGATCTGAAGACGCTCGCCGAACAGGACGCCGACCATCAAAAGCGCCATGGCGCCGCCGGCGAGCGTCAGCTCGGGCGCGGCCAGTCTGAGGTCGCCGAGTAGCGTTGCAACATCCATCAGCCCAGCCCCCTAAGATCCGCTCGCCAGCGCAAAGGCGACATTGTCGAGCAGGAAGTTCACCGAGGCCGCCGTCATGTCAGTGACGATGGACGGATAGACGCCGAGCACGATCGTGGCGATCACCAAAGGCGCGAAATAGACGGTTTCCAGCGTGGTGACGTCGTCGATGGCGTTGAGCTTCTCATTGGTGATTTCGCCGAACACGACGCGTCTGTAGAGCGTCAATGCGTATACGGCCGACAAGATGACGCCGAGCGCGGCGCCTGCTGCGACCCAGGTATTGACCTGGAACGCGCCAAGCATGGTCAGGAACTCGCCGATAAAGCCCGACGTGCCCGGCAGACCGACATTGCCCATCGTAAACAGCATGAAGATTATCGCGTAGACGGGCATGCGATTGACGAGCCCGCCATAGAACGCGATCTCGCGCGTGTGCATGCGGTCGTAAACAACGCCGACGCACAAGAACAAGGCGCCCGAGATGACGCCGTGGCTGAGCATCTGAAAAATCGCGCCCTGCACGCCCTGCTCCGTCATCGAGAATATCCCGATCGTGACAAAGCCCATATGGGCGACGGAGGAATAAGCGATCAGCTTCTTGATGTCCTCCTGCCGGAAGGCCACCAGCGAAGTGTAGACGATGGCGATGACGGAGAGCGCAAACACCATGGGCGCAAAAAACGCGCTCGCATCCGGGAACATGGGCAGCGAGAAGCGCAATAATCCGTAGCCGCCCATTTTCAGGAGCACGCCCGCCAGAATGACCGAGCCGGCCGTCGGCGCTTCAACGTGCGCATCGGGCAGCCAGGTATGCACCGGCCACATCGGCAGCTTGACCGCAAATGACGCGAAGAAGGCGAGCCAGAGCCAGAATTGCAGGCCTTCCGGGAACGCCACGCTTTGCAGCGCCGCGATGTCCATGGTCGGACCTTCAGGCAGGACGGTACCCGAATAGATATACATCGCGATGATCGCGACGAGCATCAAAAGCGAGCCGAGCAGCGTGTAGAGGAAAAACTTGAACGCCGCATAGACGCGGTTCGCCCCGCCCCATATGCCGATGATCAGGAACATCGGTATGAGGCCGCCTTCGAAGAACAGATAGAACAAGATGAGATCGAGCGCGCAGAACACGCCGATCATCAGCGTTTCCAAAAGCAGGAACGCGATCATGTACTCCGCGACGCGTTCTTCGATCGAACGCCAGCTCGCCAAGACGCAAAGCGGCGTCAGGAATGCGCTGAGCAACACGAAGAGTACGGAAATTCCGTCTACGCCCATGCGATAGGCGACGCCCGCGCCAAGCCATTCGGCCTCTTCGACGAACTGAAAGCCCGTTTCACCGGCGTCAAAGGCGAGCACGAGGCCGACCGATAAAACCAGCGTCGCCATTGAGGTGAACAGCGCGAGATAGCGCGCGTTCACCGCGATGCGCGGGGCGTCCTCGGCGCGTGCGAACGCGCGCGTCAGAAGGATCATCCCTGCGCCAATGGCCGGCAGGAAGGTGATCAGCGACAAGATTGGCACGACAGAAAGCAGGTCGCGGATCATGACGGCGCTCCGCTATTGGACGCCGTGAACAGGACCCAGCTCGCAAAAGCGGCCACGCCGAGCAGCATCACGAAGGCGTAGTGATAAAGATAACCGGTCTGGGATTTCGACTGTCGCCGGCCTGCGAAGGCGGCGGCGGCGGCGACCCCATTGGGGCCCAGCCCGTCAATGATCTTCTGATCGCCGCCCTTCCAGAACAAGTCGCCGAGCCCGCGCGCGCCGCGCACCAGCGTGGCGTTATAGAGCTGGTCGAAATACCACTTGTTATAGAGGAAGGCGTGAAGCGGTCCGCCGCGTGCGGCGATGCGGGCGCCCAGCCCCTCGTTCAGGAGATAGGCCCACACCGCGATCAGGAAGCCCGCAATCGTGACGCCGAACGGCGTCCAGCGCACCCATTCCGGCGGATGATGTCCGCCGCCGTGATCGTCAGCTGCTTCGGCGTGATGGTCAGCCTCGACCGCATGGGGGGCGGCGGCTCCGCCGGCGGAATGTTCGTCCTCAGCTTCCTCGGCGGTGACAGTCGGCGCAGCGGCGCTGGCGTCGGTTTCGTGCTGCATATCTTCAGCATGCGTATTGTCGGCCTGCTCAAGATAGGCATCAGCTGCGCCATGGCCTTCCGCGCTCGCATGAGCGGCCGGCACGCTGCCGCGCCAGAACGCTTCGGACCTGTCGCCCACGAATGAGGAGAAGAACGCAGCCCCGGCGAACAAGGCGCCGATCGACAAGATGACCAGAGGCGCGCGCATCACCCAAGGCGCGTCATGTGCGTGGGCGAGCACTTCGCTGGGGCCGCGATAGCGGCCGTGGAAGGTCATGAAGATGAGGCGCCAGGAATAAAAGCTCGTCAGGAAGGCTGCGATGACGCCCATCCAGAACGCGAACATGCCGACTTCATTGCCGGCCTCGCCCGCGAAATAGGCCGCTTCGATGATCGTGTCCTTGGAGAAGAACCCGGAAAAGCCATAACCCAGCCCAGCGCCCATCGGCAGTCCGACGCCGGTCAGCGCCAAAGTGCCGATGATCATCATCGCCCAGGTCCACGGCATTTTTGAGCGGACCCCGCCCATCAGGCGCATGTCCTGTTCGTGATGCAGGCCGTGAATGACCGCGCCCGAGCCCAGGAACAGAAGCGCCTTGAAGAAAGCGTGCGTGAACAGATGAAACATCGCTGCGCCATAGGCGCCGACGCCGGCGGCGAAGAACATGTAGCCAAGCTGCGAACACGTCGAATAAGCGACCACGCGCTTGATGTCGTTTTGCGCCACGCCGACGGTCGCGGCGTAAAGCGCGGTTACGGCGCCGATGATCGTGACGAGCATCGAGGCGTAAGGCGCCGCATCATAGACCTGCCACATGCGGCAGACGAGGAAGACGCCGGCGGTCACCATGGTCGCGGCATGGATCAGCGCGGAAACGGGCGTCGGGCCTTCCATGGCGTCGGGCAGCCAGACATGCAGGAAGAATTGCGCCGATTTGCCCATCGCGCCGATGAACAACAGGAATCCGATCAGCTCGAGCGCGGCGAACTCCATGCCGAGAAAGCTGATCGAGGTCTCGCTGACCGCGCTTGATTGCTCGCTCCAGAGCGGCGTGACGGCGGCGTCATTGGCGATGGCGGAGAAGATGGCGTCGAATTCGATCGTGCCGAAAACGGCGAATGTCGCCATCACGCCGAGCGCGAAGCCGAAATCGCCCACCCGGTTGGTGACGAAGGCTTTGATGGCGGCGGCGTTGGCGGAGGGCTTTTTGTACCAGAAGCCGATCAGCAGATAGCTCGCGAGACCGACGCCCTCCCAGCCGAAAAAGAGCTGCAGGAGATCGTCCGCCGTCACCAGCATCAGCATGGCGAAGGTGAAAAGCGAGAGATAAGAGAAGAACCGCGCCTGATCTGGGTCCTCCTCCATATAGCCGATGGAATAAAGGTGAACGAGCGAGGACACGCTGGTCACGACGACCAGCATCACCGCCGTCAGCATGTCCACGCGGATTGTCCAGGACGCCTGGAAATCGCCGATCGAGAACCACGGCAGAAGAACGATCTGCGTCTCCACTCCGCCCCAGGCGACCTGAGCGAAGGTGATGATCGACAGTCCGGCTGACACAAACAAAAGGCCGGTCGTGACGAACATTGCGGCGCGCGCGCCGATCTGCTTGCGGAAAAGGCCCGCGATCAGACAGCCGATCAGCGGCAGGAAGACGATTGCGGCGTACATCTGCGGCGGCTCAGCCCTTCATCAGATTGACGTCCTCGACCGCGATCGTGCCGCGGTTTCGGAAATAGACGACGAGAATGGCCAGACCGATGGCCGCCTCGGCGGCGGCCACGGTGAGGACGAGCATGGCGAAGATTTGCCCGGTCACGTCGCCGAGATAGACGGAGAACGCCACGAGATTGACGTTCACCGCGAGCAGAATCAGCTCGATCGACATCAAGATGATGATGACGTTCTTGCGGTTCACGAAAATTCCGAAGACGCCGATCGTGAATAAGATCGCGCCGACAGCGAGATAATGGCTCAGCCCCACGCCCATGGCTAAATCCCCTCGCCCGGCTGCGGATCGACCAGCGTGACGGCGTCCTTGCGCCGGCGCGCGACCTGGTCCGCGATGTTCTGGCGCTTGACGTTTTCGCGATGGCGCAGCGTCAATACGATCGCGCCGATCATCGCGACCAGCAGGATCAGTCCGGCCGCCTGGAAGAAATAGACATAGCGGTCATAGAGAACTTCGCCGATCGCCTCGATATTCGAGGCCGCGCCTGCATTCGCGCCCGCGCCGAAGACGCCTTCCGCGCCCCCGCCCAGCGCCGTTCTGCCGACGCCGACAAACACGAGCTCAGCGGCGAGAATGAGCGCGATCAGCGCGCCCAGCGGCAGATATTGCAGAAAGCCCTGCTTGAGTTCGACGAAATCGACGTCGAGCATCATCACGACAAAGAGGAACAACACCGCGACAGCGCCGACATAGACCACGACCAGCAGCATCGCGAGAAACTCCGCGCCGATCAGGACGAACAAGCCCGCCGCGCTGAAGAAGGTCAAAATCAGCCACATCACCGAGCGCACGGGATTGCGCGCGGCGACGACCAGAAGCGCCGCCGTCACAGCCGTGATCGCCAATGTGTAAAACGCGATTGTCTGCAACAGCATGCCGCTCTCGCGCCCGCACCCATTTCGATGAACGCCGGACCGGACGGTCACGGCGCGCGCAGCCCCCGCGCCCGGCGAACTGAGCACGCTTCGTCGCGCGACTCACCCCGTCCAAGCAAGAGCAACGCGCTTGTAGCGGCTGCCGCCCACAGATTCCAGAACCTCGGCCCAAGGGCGGAACGTCGCGGGGCGATGCGAAGGGTTCACATTTCCGAGGCTTAGCCGTTTTCGGGTGTCGCAGCCGCGCAACGTCGTGCGAAACAATGTCCCGCCTGACATTATTTTCTGCCTGCCGCGCTTGGGAGATCGAGTGATGAGTGAGTTTTTCGGCGATGGAGACGGCGCCGCGTCGCTGGCCCGCGCTTATGAGCGCGCACGTGATTATCTCGAAAAAGTCGATGACCTTTCCCTCAAGCTGACGACCACGCAGGCCGACATTCGCGCCAGGCTCGGCGGTCCGTTGAACGAAGAGGCTCAATCAAGCGTCGAAATTGTGGATGCGCTGGCCGACGCCGCTGAAGGCGCAATAGCGCCCACCGTCGGCGGGCGGTTCTTCGCCTATGTCATCGGTGGGTCCTATCCGGTCGGCATGGCCGCCGACTGGCTCAATGTCGCGTGGGACGACACGCCCGGCACGCCTTTGGTCACCCCGTTCGGCCACGCCGTCGAAGCAATTGTCGCACAATGGGTGCTCGATCTTCTCGATCTGCCCCGAGACGCCAGCCTCGGCGTCACCACCGGCGCGACCATGGCGAATTTCGTGGGCATTGCTGCAGGCCGTCACGCCGTGCTCAAGCGCATCGGCTGGGACGTCGAAGCCGACGGCCCGATCGGTGCGCCGCCGATCACCGTCATCGTGGGCGAAGAGGCCCACCCGACCCTGCTTTCCGCCTTGCGCTTCGCCGGATTGGGCGCGAAGCGGAACATTTGCGTCGCTGTCGACGACAATGGCGCCATGCGCGCAGACGCGTTTGAAGAGGCGCTGGCCAACGTGGACGGCCCGATCCTCGTCTGCGCCCAATCCGGCAACATCAATTCCGGCGCGCAGGACCCGTTCGAGAAAATTGCGCCGCTCTGCCGCGACGCCGGCGCCTGGTTGCATGTCGACGGCGCCTTCGGACTGTGGGCGCGCGCTGCGCCCGATCTCGCTGGAAGCGTTGCTGGCGTGGAGCTGGCCGACAGCTGGTCGACGGATGCGCATAAATGGCTCAACACGCCTTACGACGCCGGCTTCGCCATCGTGCGCGACGCTGAGGCGCATGTTGGCGCGATGGCGGCGCGGGCGAGCTATCTACCGCAGGCGGAAGGTGCGCGCGACTGCTCCCATTTCGTACCCGAACTTTCCCGGCGCGGACGGGCGACGCCGATCTATGCGACCCTGCGCGCGATTGGCCGCAAGGGCGTGAGCGAGACCGTCTCGCGCTGCTGTGCGCATGCCCGCAAAATGCGCGATCTTTTAACCTCACGCGCCGGCGTGGAATGTCTCAACGACGTCGTGCTCAATCAGGCCGCCTTCGTTTTCCACCCCGATGACGACGCAGCCTCCAGCGTTGAAGCCGCCAACGCCTTCACCAAGGACGTCGTGGCGCGGGTCATGGAGACGGGCGTGTGCTGGGTGCAGACATCGGAGTGGCGCGGCCGCACCATAATGCGTTTTTCAGTGTGCAATCGCTCGACCACGGATGAAGACATTCAGCGCAGCGCGGACGCCATCTTGTCGGCTTATGAGGAGGCGCGGCGCGCGCTGGCCGAAGCAGAGGCGTGATGCGCACGCTGTTCCGTATATGGCGGGTGCTGACGATTCTCTGGATGCTGGCCGTCTTCGCGCTGACGGCCCTGTTTGAACATTACGCCATCCGGCAGGGCGATCTGAGTGGGCTGACATTTGCGTTCGCGATCGCAATGGCGCCGCCGGCCTTGATCTTCCTGCTCGTTTGGGGCGCAGCAAAGCTTTTCCGCGCCGAACTCGGCCTTGACGGCGAAGCCCCGCACGCCGCCGTGGAAGCCGCCCGACGCGCGAATGTCGCAACGATTGCGGGGCGGCTTTATGCGCTGTCGCTGGCGTGCGGCGTCGCGGGCGTGGCCGGCTTTGTTTATTTCGCCGCGTGCCGCACGGGCTGGGGCGTTGCGTGCCCGCACGACGCATTGGACCGGCTCACCGCCATACTCCACCCCATTCCCGCCGGATTGCAGCTTTATCTCATCGGCGCGGTCCTTCTGGCGCCGGCGGCCATTCTAGACGTCATCGCCCGCAATAGCGCTGCGGCATAGCCATGAGGCGATCGGCGCGCCGCAGCGTTAACGCAAACGAAGGCGCAGCTTGTGACTATGCCGCGCCAGCTAATCGCGGCGGATTGCGGAGCGCGCCATGAGCCAGCGCAAAAAAGGCAACGTCGTCACGATCATCATCGTGCTCGTCGTCTTGTGGATAGCGGTTTCCGTCGTGGGCGGGATATTGTC
>JAUIEH010000512.1 GCA_030428405.1 Alphaproteobacteria bacterium | reverse complement strand
TCTCTGGCGGGCGACATTGAGGAGCTGCGCTGGGTCGAGGGGCTGAACGCGCCCAAGGGCATGGCGCTGCATGAGGGGCGGCTCTATGTCTCCGACATTGACGCGGTCGCCGTCATAGATATCGCGGCTGGCGAGATTGTCGAACGCATCACCGTTCCGGATGCGGTCTTTCTCAACGATGTCGCGGCGACGGAGGACGACCGCATTTTCGTCTCCGACAGCGGTTCGGCGCGCATTATCGAAATCGTCGACGGCGCGGCCGAGATCTTTGTTGAGAGCGAGGCTGAGTTCGCAGGCGTTAATGGGCTGACGCCGGACCGCGACGCGCTTCTGGTCGCGAGCATGGGTACGGGCGAGCTTGCGCGCGTCACGCTCAGCGACGGCGTCTTCACGCTCATCGCCGGCGGCATGGAGAACGCCGACGGCGTCGTGCGCGCGCCCGGCGGCGGCTATATTGTCTCAAGCTGGCCGGGGCGGCTGTTCTGGGTCGATGAGGCGAGCGGAGAAACGCAAATCCTCAGCGACCGCGTCGAAGACGAAGTCTATATGAACGATTTCGCGCTGATCGGCGACGTGCTGGTCATTCCGCACTGGAACCCGAGCACGCTGAGTGCGCATCGCATCGAGTGACGACCGCGCTCAGGCGTCGGCGCCGACCTCGTCGGGCAGCACCCTGTCGGGCGGACGCTCTCCGTCCTGCCAAACGCGAATATTGATGATCACCTTCTCGCCCATCTCGACGCGGCTCTCGATCGTCGCTGAACTCATATGCGGGATCAGAACGACATTGGGACGACCGATCAGCCTCGGCTCGACGGCGGGCTCGTGTTCGAACACGTCCAGCGCGGCGCCTGCGATCCCGCCCGCTTCAATGACGTCGGCAAGCGCCTTTTCATCGATGACGTCGCCGCGCGAGGTGTTCACGAGAAAGGCGTGCGGCTGAAGCCGCTCCAGACGCGGGCGCGAGAGCAAGTGATAGGTCGCAGGCGTGCTCGGACAATTGACCGAGACGATGTCGCACTCGCCCAGCATCTCGCTCAACCGCTCCCAATATTTGGCGTTGAGCGATTGGGCGATCGCGGCCGAAACCGGCTTGCGGTTGTGATAGTGGATTTCCATGCCGAACGCGCGCGCGCGTCGCGCAACGGCTTGACCAATTCGGCCCATGCCGACAATGCCAAGCTTCTTGCCGTTGACGCGTCGGCCAAGCATCCAGGTCGGCGACCAGCCGTCAAAGCCGCCCTCCTCCATGACGCGCGCGCCTTCGATGAGGCGACGCGGCGCGGCCAGGATCAGCGACATGGTCAGATCGGCCGTGTCCTCGGTGAGAACGCCCGGCGTATTGGTGACGTAAAGCCCGCGCCGAAATGCTGCGCGCATGTCGATATGGTCCATGCCGGCGCCGAAATTCGCGATCAGCTTCACGCGCTCGCCGAGACCGGCGACGACTTCCTCATCGATCCGGTCGGTGACGGTCGGCACCAGAACGTCAGCATCCGCCGACGCTGTGATGATGTCCGCGGTCGACATCGGCGCGTCGGTTTCGTTCAGCGTCACGTCGAACAGCGCACGCATGCGCTCTTCCACCAGCTCGGGAAGCTTTCGTGTGACGACGACGCGGGGTCGGGCGCGGTTCATAGGCGATGCATCGGCTCAGAAACGGACGCAGTCATCATAACGCGGTTTCGCGGGTCGCGCGCCAGTCGCAACTGCTCAGGCGCAAAATCGCTTTACCGCGGCAGGGTTTCCAACGCCGCCAGCGGATCGGAGACGACGCTCAACCGCTCCACGCCGGCGCGCGCGAAATAATCGCGCCAGAACTGGTCATGCGCTTCATTCTGTTCGCGTGATAGCTCCGGCCGGCGGACATAATTCACGTCCACCGCATCGACGCGCAGGAAGGGCAAGAGCGCATCGCCTGCGCGGCTCGACGCGAACGCGGCGAGGTCCGGATAGCCGCCATAGTGCGAGAAATTCGCCGAGTACTGCATCATGTCCGAGACGATGATGAGCGTAGTTTCTTCTGCGGGCTGCTGCAGGAGGACGTCCTGAAGCGCGACGAAGGCTTCAAGCAGCGGCGTGGCCCTGCGCGGCCCCGACTGACCCGTGCGGCCGACAGCAGCGGCGATTTCGTCTTGATAGAACGCATCGAACGCGGCCTGGCGCTCAGCGCGTTCAGAGCGGGTGTCGAACAGCAAGGAGCCCTGCTCTGG
>JAUIEH010000030.1 GCA_030428405.1 Alphaproteobacteria bacterium | reverse complement strand
AGCTCATAGGCGCGGTCGAAATAATCCTCGATCGCCCCCTTATTGCGCCCGGTCACAAAGACGATGTGCTCGATGCCCGCAGCGAGCGCTTCATCCACGACATATTGAATGGCGGGCCGATCGAAGACCGGCAGCATTTCCTTCGGGATGGTCTTGGTCGCGGGAAGCACGCGCGTGCCGAGACCTGCGACCGGCAACACCGCCTTGCGGACTTTTTTCATGACATTCTCGACTTTGGCTGTTCGCCGGCCGTGTTTACTCGACCGTCACTGACTTCGCCAAATTGCGCGGCTGGTCGACATCCGTGCCCTTCATGACCGCCGTGTGATAGGCGAGGAATTGCACGGCGACGGAATAAACGATCGGCGCAATGAACGGATCGACGCTTGGCCCCACGATGAGGTCCTGGGCGATGTCGCCGGCCTGATCAGCGCCGTTCTTGTCCGTAATCAGGATGACCGGACCTTCGCGCGCGACAACCTCCTGGATCGAGGACGCCGTCTTGGCGAAGAGGTGATCGGTCGGCGCAATGAAGATGACCGGCGTGTGCTTGTCGATCAGCGCAATCGGGCCGTGCTTGAGTTCGCCGGCGGCATAGCCTTCGGCGTGGATGTAAGAGATTTCCTTGAGCTTCAGAGCCGCTTCCATCGCGAGCGGAAAAAAGGCGCCGCGACCGAGATAGAGCACGTCGCGCGCCTCAGCCAATTTGGTAGAAAGCCGCTTAGCGTCTTCTTCCATGTCGAGCGCTTCAGAGAGCCGGCGCGGCGTCTCCATCAGGGCGCGGACAAGGCGGCGCTCTTCGTCGGCGTCGATGCGGCCGCGCGCGCGCGCTGCAGCAACGGCGACGCAGGCGAGGGCGGCGAGCTGGCAGGTGAACGCCTTGGTTGAGGCGACGCCGATTTCCGGACCGGCTTTTGTCGGCAGCGAAACATCGCTCATCCGCGCGATGGAGCTTTCCGGGACGTTGACCACGCCGCCGATCTTGAGCCCTTCGGATTTGCAGAGGTCGAGCGCGGCCAGCGTGTCGGCGGTTTCGCCGGACTGCGAGACCGCGATCGCCATCGAGTTGGGCGAAAGCGCTGGCGCGCGATAGCGAAATTCGGACGCGATATCGACATCGACCGGCAGGCCCGCGAGACCTTCAAACCAGTATTTTGCAATCGCGGCCGCATAGCTCGCCGTGCCGCAGGCGACCATGGCGATGCGGTCGATCTTGGTGAAGTCGACATCCGCGATCGGGCGGATGGTCTCGCTCGTCGGGTCGATATAGTGCGACAGCGTGTGGCCGACGGCTTCAGGCTGTTCATGGATTTCTTTTTCCATGAAGTGGCGGTGATTGCCCTTTTCCGCGAGCGCCGCTGCGCCGCCGACATTCTTCACGGGCCGCTCAACGCGGCCGCCTTTTTCGTCATAGACCTCGTATTCGCCGCGATGGATCACGACCCAGTCGCCGTCCTCGAGATAGACGACATTGTCGGTGAACGGCGCGAGCGCGATCGCGTCCGAGCCGAGATAGCACTCGTCCGCGCCGACGCCGACGACAAGCGGACTGCCGCGGCGTGCGCCGATCATGATGTCGGGACGATCCGCGACGATGATGGCGACGGCGAATGCGCCTTCGAGCTTGTCGATGGCGTATTTGGCGGCGGCTTCCGGATCGAGCCCGCTTTCGAGGCCGGTCGCGACCAGGGCGGCGATGGTTTCGCTATCCGTGTCGGAGTGGAACGTGACGCCTTTAGCGCCGAGTTCGGCGCGCAGCTCGCGGTAATTTTCGATGATGCCGTTATGCACGATCGCGACCGGACCGGCCGTGTGCGGATGCGCGTTCATCTCGGTCGGCGCGCCATGGGTGGCCCAGCGCGTATGTGCGATGCCGACGACGCCGTCGATCGGCGTCTTGTCGAGAACGGCTTCAAGCGCGCTGATTTTGCCCGGCGCGCGGCGGCGTTCGACGCCGCCCGTTTGCGTCAGTACAGCGACGCCGGAAGAGTCATAGCCACGATATTCCAGCCGTTTCAGGCCCTCGACCAGACGGTCGACGACGGGTTGTCCGCTGACAACGCCAATAATGCCGCACATAGATGGTCCCCGACTCAGCGCCGCGCTTGCCAGAAGCAAAATGTACGCCGATCACTATTGACCGGTTCGTAACGCGACCCTTGTAACCATGGGGCGCGAGTAGACGAGACACCTTTGATGACCAAACGTTACTTCGGCACCGACGGCATTCGCGGCACCGCCAACCGCTTTCCGATGACCGCGGAGACGGCGCTGCGCGTGGGCATGGCGGCGGGCCGCTATTTCAGCGGCGCAGAGCGTGGCGGCCGGCGTCTTGTCGTCATCGGCAAGGACACGCGCCTGTCGGGCTATATGATTGAGCCGGCGCTGGTGGCCGGCTTTGCATCAATGGGCATGGATGTGCGCCTGTTCGGACCGCTGCCGACCCCGGGCGTCGCCATGATGACGCGCTCCATGCGCGCAGATCTCGGCGTCATGCTGACAGCCTCGCACAATCCGTTCGGCGACAACGGCATCAAATTATTCGGTCCGGACGGCTACAAGCTCGATGACGCCGCCGAACTCGCCATCGAAGCGATGATGGACGCGGGGCTCGACGAAAATCTCGCCGCGCCCGACGCGCTTGGCCGCGTCCAGCGCATCGATGACGCACAGGCGCGCTATGTCGAAATCGTCAAAGCGACCTTCCCCCGCAAGCTGCGCCTTAACGGTCTGCGCATCGTCGTCGATTGCGCAAATGGGGCCGCATATAAAGTCGCGCCGACCGCACTCTATGAATTGGGCGCTGAGGTGATCGCCCTCGGCGATGATCCCGACGGCACGAATATCAACGAAAATTGCGGCTCGACCGCGCCGCAGGCGCTCTCGGAAAAGGTCCGCGAGATGCGCGCCGATCTCGGCATTGCGCTCGACGGCGACGCGGACCGGGTCGTTTTATCGGACGAGAAGGGCCGGACTGTTGACGGCGATCAGATCATCGCCCTGATCGCGACGTCCTGGGCGCAAGCGGGCCGCCTCTCAAAGCCGGCTGTCGTCACCACGGTGATGTCCAATCTCGGGCTGGAGAAACATCTCGGACAACAAGGCCTCGAGCTGATTCGCGCCAAGGTCGGCGATCGCTATGTCACTGAGGCGATGCGCGCCAAAGGCGTCAATCTCGGCGGCGAGCAGTCCGGCCATATCGTCTTGTCCGATTTTTCAACGACCGGCGACGGCTTGATCGCGGCGCTGCAGGCGCTTGAAGCGATGATTGAGCGCGACAAGCCGGCCAGCGAATGCATGCAGGTTTTCACGCCGATGCCGCAGATCCTGCAGAATGTGCGCTTCAAGTCGGGCCCGCCTTTGGGCAAGAAGGTCGTGAAAGACGCCATAAAGGCCGCAGAGGCTGAACTTGGGGGGCAGGGGCGGCTCGTGATTCGCAAATCCGGCACGGAGCCCGTCATTCGCATCATGGCGGAGGGCGAAGACGAGACTCTCGTGCGTCGCATCGTCGATGGTCTGGCCGACGTGGTGGTCGAAGCCTCTGCATGACAAAGGGGTTTCAGATAGCGTGTTCGCTTTGCAACGCCTCGCCGCGATCACCTCAGAACCGCTGGTCATGCGTTCCTACTTCGTGTAGTTCCTAATCCGAGCGCGCGCCGTCCCGGTGCTCGCTTCCTGGCGCGCGTCTTGGCGGGCTTTTGCGTCGGACGTGAAATGGCTGCGAGGCGAGAGGCCTCGGGAGGGGAATAATGAAGAATCGCATTCTTGCGGCTGCAGGCCTCGCGGTTGTGCTGGCTGCTCCGGGCTTCGCTCAAGAAGGCCCGTATATCACTGGCGGCGTCGGCTACGGCTGGGTCCCGGACACGAGCGTTGACCGTCTGGTCGGCCTCGACGGTGACGTTCAGGCCGAAGGCGACTGGCGCTTCATGCTTGGTGCTGGCTATGCCTTCGCCAACAATTTCCGCGTTCAGTTCGACGTGATGGACCGTTACAACGACACGGGCGCCGTCGGTAACGTCAGCCCGGGCAACAGCGACTTCCAGAACGTCGCCGCCATGCTCTCGGGCATCTATGATTTCAACCGCGCCGGCCGGTTCTCGCCGTATGCCGGTCTCGGCATCGGTCTTTCCGAAACGGATTTCTCGGCTTGGTATCCTGATGGCCAGCGCGTCGATCAAGGCGATCGCGGTCTGTCCTACCAGGCGCTCCTGGGTCTCGGCATCGACCTCTCGGCCAACGTGACGGCTGACATCGAGTACCGTTACTTCTACGGCACCGACGTCTCCTTCACGACGACGCCGGGCGGCATCCCGGGCTCGACCGACAACTACACGTCTCACGACGTTCTGTTCGGTCTGCGCTACCACTTCTCGCGTCCGCCTGCGCCGCAGCTTCCGGACGATCCGCCTGAAGTGCCGGCCGTGACCTGCGCCGACGTTCCGTTCGTCGTTTACTTCGAATGGGACCGCGCCGACCTCACGAGCCAGGCTCAAGAAGTCATCGCGCGTGCTGCTGATCAGGCTTCGTCCTGTGCGGTCACCCGCGTTGAAATCGAAGGCCACGCCGACCGTTCGGGCGCCGCGACGTACAACGTCCGCCTGTCCGAGCGTCGTGCTCGCGTCGTTCGCGACGAGCTGATCCGTCTGGGCGTTCCGGCGGAACTCATCTCGATCGAAGCGCGCGGCGAATCTGAGCCGGCCGTTGCGACGCCTGATGGCGCGCGTGAGCCGCTCAACCGTCGTGCGGAAGTTGTCATCCGCGTCGAAGGCTAAGGCCGACACGCGACCGACAATTTTCGGTAAAGTACTGGAATGGCCCGGCGGAAACGCCGGGCCATTTCTTTTGAGCGCGCGGCCAATATTTGATTCGGAATGACGCAGAGCCACGCGGGAGAATTCGGCGACCGCCGATTTCTTCCCTTGGTCAGCTCGAGAGGTCTCGCGCTCAAGCTTGCCGCGCCATTAGGCGCACGCAACCAGCGCCGCCTTTTTGCGCTGCGCCTTGACCGCCTGCTGCGCGGAAGCGAAACAAGGCGAGCGTCGGCGACGCCGCGCCATTCTGCGTTTCACCCATTCGATTTTCTCTGGAGGCCGCGTGTCCGACGCCGTTGAACTGACTGCCGCGGAACACGCCATTCTCGATGCGATCGATTCTGCCGGCGACGAGATGATCGCGCGGGTGAAGTCTTGGTCCGAGGTCAATTCCGGCAGCGCGAATCGAGAAGGGCTCGACGCCATGCGCGCGCGCCTGCCGGAGGCTTTCGAACCGTTGGAAGCCGAGATGGACGAGGTCGAGCTGCCGCCGACCGAGATCGTGACCCGCGCCGGCGAGGTCGTGACGATGGAGAACGCGCCGGCCTTGCGCGTGCGCGCGCGCGTTGATGCGCCGATCCAGATCGTGCTGACGGGCCACTACGACACGGTCTTTCCGGCCGACAGCGCGTTTCAGGACTGGCGGCTTCTCGACGATGACACAATCAACGGGCCCGGCGTCGCCGACATGAAGGGCGGCATTCTGGTCATGGCCGAAGCGCTCAAAGCGCTGGAGCGCCATCCCAAGCGCGAGGCGATCGGCTACACCGCGCTGATTTCGCCGGATGAGGAGACGGGCTCTCACGGTTCGCGCGAGATGCTGCACGAACTCGGCGCGCGCGCCCATGTCGGCATGACCTATGAGCCGGCGCTCGCCGATGGCGGACTAGCCGGCGCGCGCAAGGGCTCGGGCAATTTCTCGCTCGTGGTGCGCGGACGCGCTGCTCATGCGGGCCGTGAACATCATCTCGGCCGCAATGCGCTGGAAGCGATGAGCCGTTTCATCGTGGAGTTGCAGGCGCTCAACGGCGCGCGCGAGGGCGTGACTTTCAATGTCGGCGAGGTCGCCGGCGGCGGTCCGGTCAATATCGTGCCCGATCTTGGGGTCTGCCGCTTCAATGTTCGTCTTCAAACGGAAGAAGACGGCGCCTGGGCGATGACGGAGATCAACCGTCTCGTCGGCGAGACCGATGCGCGCGACGGCGTTGCGGCGGCGCTTCATGGCGGTTTCACGCGCCCGCCCAAACCGATGTCGCCGCAAAATGCAAAAATGTTCGCCTGGACGAAGGCCGCCGGCGCGGCTGTGGGCGTGGACGTGTTCTGGAACGATACGGGCGGTGTGTGCGAGGGCAATAATCTGTGGGCGGCGGGATGTCCCAATGTCGACACGCTCGGCGTGCGCGGCGGCGACATTCATTCCGACCGCGAATTCGCCAAGCTGTCGAGTTTTCCCGAGCGCGCGAAACTCTCCGCCGTCATGTTGTTTCGCTTTGCGTCGGGTGATTTCGACGCGCGCGCCAACCGAAATCTGTGACCGCCGCGCCGTCCTATATCGTACGTGCTTCGCGCCTCGACGATATCGGCGCGCTGATCGAGCTTGCGCGACTGTCGGGGCCGGGCTTCACCAGCCTGCCGGAGGACGAGACGCTTCTCGCGCGGCGGCTGGAGAAATCCGCTGAGAGCTTTAGCGGTTTGCGTACGGATGACGCAGCCTTTGTCCTGATGATGGAAGAAGCGAGCACGCGCGCCATTGTCGGCTGTGCGGCGGTCAAAGGGCGCACGGGCGCGACCAAGCCGTTTTTTAACTACCGTATACTGCGTGTATCACAATCCTCGGCGGCGGCGCGCCGCCGCTTTGACATGGACGTGATGGTGCTCGTCAATGACTTCGCCGGCGCAACCGAGGTCGGATCGCTGTTTTTGAAACCCGAGGCGCGCGGCGGCGGCGCAGGACGTCTGCTCGCCCAGTCGCGCTATCTCCTGATTGCCGCGGCGCCGCATCTCTTCTCGGAAACGGTCATCGCCGAGCTGCGCGGCGATGTCAGCGCGGACGGGCGTTCGGCGTTCTGGGAGCATTTGGGCGAGAAATTCTTCCGCATGAGCTTCACCGAGGCAGATGAATTATCGGCGTTGACGGACAATCAGTTCATCATGGATCTGATGCCCAAATACCCGATTTATATCGATCTTTTGCCCGAGGATGCGCAGGCCACGGTGGGCGCGGTCCATCCCGACGGCGAGGGCGCGAAGTCGCTCCTTGAGTGGGAGGGCTTTCGCTATGACCGCGTCATCGACATTTTTGACGGCGGCCCGCTTGTATCTGCGCCGCGTGATCAGATCCGGACATTACGGGAAAGCGAAATCGTCAGCGTGGCGAGCGCTGGCGATGATGCGCCCGGCGCGCTGACATTGCTGTCGACGGATGATTTGTCTGATTTTCGCGTCATGCGGACGGATGCGGAACAGGAGGGCGCAAGTTTGCGCGCGCCGGCATCCAGCCTGTCTGCGCTTGGTCTGGAAGAGGGCGCGCGCGCGCGTGCATGGGTGAGAAGATGAGCATGAGCGATCTCGTGATCGGCGCAAACAAGCGCGCGGGCGCAGGCGATGAATTCGCCTCACATGACCCAGCGACTGGCGACGTCGTCTGGCAGGGCGCCTCCGCCAACGAAGCCGATGTCCAGGAGGCGGTCGCCGCCGCGCGCGCAGCCTTTCCCGACTGGTCGCGCCGTCCGCATGACGAGCGCATTGATGTCGTTACGAAGTATCAGGACGTCGTCAAAAAGCGCGCTGATGAGATCGCGCAACTGATTTCGCGCGAAACCGGCAAGGCGCTCTGGGAGACCAAGGGCGAGGCGGCGGCGCTCGCCTCAAAGGTCGATATCTCGCTTGATGGCTATGCTGAACGCACCGGCGCGCGCGCCAGCGACACAGCCTTTGGCCGCGCAGCGCTGCGTCACGCCGCCCATGGCGTCATGGCCGTGTTCGGCCCCTATAATTTTCCAGCGCATTTGCCCAACGGCCATATTGTTCCTGCCCTGATCGCCGGTGATACGGTCGTGTTCAAGCCGTCCGAAATCACGCCCGGCATTGGCGCCGTCCTGGCGGATTGCTGGCGCGAGGCGGGTCTGCCCGACGGCGTCGTCAATCTGGTGCAGGGCGCGCGCGAAACCGGCGCTGCGCTGCTTGACGCCGAGATTGACGGGGTGTTGTTCACCGGCTCCGTCGATACGGGCGTGATGATCCATCGCAAATTCGCAGGACGTCCCGACATCATTCTCGCGTTGGAGATGGGCGGCAATAACCCGTTGGTCGTGCTGGAAGATTGCGACGCCGAGGCGGCGGCCTCCATCGTTTTACATTCCGCATTCGTCACGACCGGGCAGCGCTGCACCTGTGCGCGCCGGCTGATGATACCGGCGGGCGGCCACGGAGACGCCGTTCTCGAAGCTCTGTGCGGCTTGCTCGACCGTATAAGGATTGGCGCCTGGAACGACAGCGACGAGCCGTTCATGGGGCCGCTGGTCGGCGAACCCGCCGCCAAGCGCGTGCTGGAGGCTCAGGACCGCATCGTTGCGGCAGGCGCGAAGATCCTGCGCGCGAGCGAGCAGCTGGAGCGCGGCCCCGCCTTCCTCACGCCGGGCGTGCTGGACGCAACCGGCCTCTCTCAGCCTGACGCCGAAGTGTTCGGCCCTTTGCTGACGGTTTATCGGGTCGAGGGCTTTGAGCAGGCGATCGCGGCGGCGAATGACACTAAATTCGGCCTCGCGGCGGGGCTTGTCAGCGATGATGAAAGCAATTGGACGCGTTTTGTGAGCCAAATCCGCGCCGGCATCGTCAACTGGAACCGGGCGACCACGGGTGCGGCCTCCAACATGCCGTTTGGCGGCCCGGGCTTTTCGGGCAATCATCGTCCGAGTGCGTATTATGCGGCGGATTATTGCGCTTATCCTGTAGCCAGCCAGGAAGCTGCGCGCGCGCAAACGCTGCCGACAATCGGTCTGCGCGATGCTTGAGCGCCTACATTGTCCGGAAATGCTCAGAGCAATGAGCACGACATGAGCGCGCGCGAAGCCAATTATGACGGGCTGGTCGGGCCGACGCATAATTTCGGCGGACTGTCGGCCGGCAATCTCGCCAGCCAGGCCAATGAGGGGCTCGTCTCCAACCCGCGCGCCGCCGCGCTGCAGGGTTTGACCAAGATGAAGCGCCTCGCCGATCGCGGTCTGTTGCAGGGCGTCCTGCCGCCGCATGAGCGACCTTATTTGCCGCTTCTGCGCGGGGCGGGCTTTGCCGGGTCCGATGAGGATGTGATCGAAGCGGCCTGGGCGCGCGCGCCGCAGCTTGTGCGCCAGGCCTGTTCAGCCTCCGCCATGTGGGCGGCGAATGCCGCGACCGTCAGTCCAAGTGCGGATGCGCGCGATGGCCGCTTGCACCTGACGCCCGCCAATCTGCAGACCATGCTTCATCGCTCCATCGAAGCGGAACAAACGCGGCGCGCGCTCAACGCCGCCTTTCCCGAGGAGGCGCGCTTCGTCGTGCATGCGCCTTTGCCCGCACATGATGCGTTCTCGGATGAAGGCGCCGCCAACCATGTCCGGCTTTGCAAAACCCATGGCGCGCCGGGCGTTGAACTCTTTGTCGATGGTCGCGGGCCTTTTGACCGGCAGGATATGAACGTGCCTGCGCGTCAGAGCCGACTTGCCGGCGAGGCGATTGTGCGCGCCCATGGCCTCGATCAAGCGCGCTGCGTATTCATCCGCCAGTCGCGCGCGGCGATGGAGGCCGGCGCATTTCACAACGACGTCGTTTGCGTCGGCGCGCTCTCTACTTTGTTCGTGCACGAGCAGGCATTTGAGGAGGCTAAGCAGGCTTACGCCGCTATCCGCACAGCGTCGGACGGATTATTCGAGCCGCAATTCGTCATCGTGCCGGCGAGCGAAGTCTCGCTCAGCGATGCGATCGGGTCATATCTCTTCAATTCGCAATTGCTGGAAATGCCGAATACGGACCGGCTAGTTCTCATCGCGCCCATTGAATGCCAGGAAAACGAGGCGACGCGGCGCTATTGCGAAACGCTCATCAGCGGCAACGGGCCGATCGGCGCGGTGGAGTTTGTCGATGTCCGCCAGTCCATGCGCAATGGCGGCGGGCCGGCTTGCCTGCGCTTGCGCATCGTCTTGACCGACGCGGAGCAGGCGGCGGCGAACGCTTCCATGGTGATGAATGACGACCTTTATGCGCGGCTGAGCGATTGGGTCGAGCGGCGCTATCGCGACCGTCTGGCGCCCGACGACCTTGGCGATCCGGCTTTAGTGACGCAAACGCGCGAGGCGCTGGACGAGCTGACCGGCCTCCTCGCGCTTGGCGATGACTTTTATCCGTTCCAGCGCGCCGGCGCCTGACGAAGTCTAGCTTTCAAACAGGCGTCGCGCCGGAGGCCCGTCCGCCGCGCAGCGCATATTCCTGCGTGCCGCGATTATAAACGCGGTCGGTTTCAAGTACGGCGGTCGGTGCGTATTGGAAGCCCGGATTGAGCGTCTCGTAGATCGTGTCGAAGGCGCGTTTTTCAGTGGCGTTGAACAGCTCTTCAAAGCTGTCGATGACGAAGTAGCTCGCCTGCAAATCCGAGATGAGATAATCCGTGCGCATCACGCGATCGACATTGAGATGGATGCGGTTGGGCGATTTGCCTTCGAGAGCGAAGACAGATTCTTCAGCGGAAGACACCACGCCCGCGCCGTAAATACGCATGCCGTCGGGCGTGTTCATCAGGCCAAATTCTACCGTATACCAATATAGCGCGCCCAGCGCTTTGAGCCGGTTGAAGCGCATCGCCTTCTCGCCCGCGCGGCCATAAGCCTCCATATAGCGCGCAAAGGTCGGATCGGTCAGAAGCGGAACGTGGCCGAACACGTCGTGGAAGACGTCAGGCTCCTGGATGTAATCCAGATTCTCGCGCTTGCGGATGAAATTGCCCGCCGGAAAGCGTCTGTTGGCGAGATGGTGAAAGAAGACGTGGTCCGGAATGAGCATCGGCACGGGCACGACGGTCCAGCCTGTGAGCTTTTCCAGCTCGGGATTGATCTCCTCAAAGCGAGGCACGCCGCCGCGATGGAGGTTCAGCCGCTCCAGTCCGTGTAGAAACTGGTCGATGGCGCGGCCGGGCAGGATGTTTGCCTGGCGTTCGAATAATATGTCCCAGACGGCGTCATCTTCGGACGTGTATTCGGTTTGCTTCGGCTCGAGCCAGTCGGGCCCGACATGAGCGGGCTTTTGCAGGGGCGCGAAAAAGGCGTTCTCATGGGGCAGGGGGACGTCGTGTGCGGCGTCGCGTGCGTCTATCGTTTGAGACATGATCGCTCCAGATGACGGCGTTTAGGGTCCGCGCGGCGGCGGCGCAGCGCGCAAAAGCGCGATGCAATTCGATGCGGCCGTCCCGCACGGACGGTGCGCGATGCGGGAGAAGCAAATGAAGCTGTTCGGCTACTGGCGGTCGACATCGAGCTACCGGTTGCGCATTGCGCTCAATATAAAGGGCATCGCGGTCGAACACACGCCGGTCAATCTGGTAAAAGATGGCGGCGAGCAATTTCGCGATGAATATCATGCTGTTAACCCGGCGCATCGCGTGCCGGCGCTGGTGCTGGATGACGCAACCGCGCTCACCCAGTCGCTCGCCGTCATCGAATATCTCGAAGAGATCCAGCCCGCGCCTGCGCTCTTACCCGGAGACGCCGTCGCGCGCGCCAAAATCCGCAGCTTCGCCGACGTCATCGGCTGTGATGTGCAGCCCTTGGGCAATATCGGCGTGCTCAATCATTTGCGCGCCGCTCATGGCGCCGACGACGCCGGCGTGAAGGCCTGGGCCGCGGAGTGGATCAGGCGCGGCTTTGACGCGCTTGAAGAAGTCGCAGCGCGCGAAGGCGGCCACGGTCCCTTCATCTTCGGCGACGGTCCGACCCTGGCCGAGGTGACGCTCGTGCCGCAAATGTTCAACGCGATTCGATTCGGCGTTGATCTCAGCGACTATCCGCGGCTGCGCGCCGCCGATGAAGCCGCACGCGCGCTTGGCCCGTTCATAGAGGCTGCGCCGGATAACCAGCCCGACGCCGTCAAATCCGCCTGAGCGCGGCGCTTGGTGGTTTAACCGTAACCATTGCCGGACTATGTTAGAGGGGATTGTAATTTGATCGGGCCTGAGCAGGCTGCGCGCGATCGTCGCGCGCGCTGAGCGGCCCGGAACACGAGGTCGCCATGGTCGAGGCTTCACGCCCCGACGGCAATGGCCGCACGAGACGCGGCCGCGCGCCCGGACCCTTATTCGGGGCCCTGGATCTGGGCACCAATAACTGTCGCTTGCTTGTCGCAACGCGCACGCGCGAGGGCTTTCGCGTGGTGGACGCATTCTCGCGCATCGTCCGTCTGGGCGAGGGGCTTGGCGACAGCGGCGCTTTGTCTTCAGACGCCATGGACCGCACGGTGGCGGCGCTGCAGGTCTGCGCCGACAAGGTCGCGCGCCGCAATGTCGAGCGCGTTCGCTGCGTGGCGACGCAAGCCTGTCGCGGCGCGGCCAATGGCGCCGACTTCGTGCGCCGCGTGCGCGATGAGACCGGGCTCGACCTCGACATCATCACCCCGCGCGAGGAAGCCAAGCTCGCGGTCATGGGCGTGCTCAATCTGATCGACCGCAGCTGCGACGCAGCGCTCGTCGTCGATATTGGCGGCGGCTCGACCGAGCTTTCCTGGATCGATGTCGCCGAGCTGAAGCGGCGCGAAGCTCAGGG
>JAUIEH010000511.1 GCA_030428405.1 Alphaproteobacteria bacterium | reverse complement strand
CCAGTTCCTCGCGTATCTGTCCGGCGCCTTCGCCGCGCACTTCGGCCGACACGCGCATGGAGCGTTGGCCTTCGCGCCGGCGAATGGTGTTGATGCCGGGGCCGAATTCGACCTCCGCGACCGAGGACAGCGGCACTTCGCGACCGTCGGCGGCGCGGATGCGCAGATCATAGATGGAATCGACATTGCGCCGGTCGGCTTCGGGCAGACGCAACATCACGCGCACATCCTCGCCGCCGCGCGGCAGGCGCTGCACTTCTTCGCCGAAAAAGGCCTGACGCACCTGGCGCGTGACTTCCGACAAGGTCAGTCCGACGGCCTGAGCGCCCGGCAGAAGCGTGATGCGCGCCTCATCCGTTGACGAACTGAAATCGTCGGTGATGTCGTAGACGTCGCCATAGTTGCGCAATTGCTCCTGCACGTCATCGGCGGCCGCGCGCAGATCAGCCAGATCGGCCGAATAGAGCGTGAACTGAATTTCGGGGCCTTGCTGATTGATGGTGAAGTCCATCGTCACGTTTTCAGCATCGGGCACGGGGCCAAGCAGCTCGCGCAACCGTTCAGAAACCTCGCGCGTCGACACGCCGCCAGGCCTGTCTTCGGGCGGCGCGAGGCCGACCCAGGCTTGAATCTGCTGATTGTCGGCAATGGCGTTGCGCGACTGGACGAGCTGGGTCTCTTCGTCCGGGAAGAGCTCGTTATATTCCTGCTGCAGCGCGTCTTCGGCGTGTTCGAGCTGGTCGCGCACTTCGAGAATGCGGCGATAGGGCGTGCCGTCGGGCATCTCGATATTGACGTAGACGAACTCGTTTTCGACCTCCGGCATGAAGCGGAACGGCAAATAGCCGAGCTGCAAGACCGACATCGTTATGACGAAGGCGCTGATAAAGAGCGTCAGCGTGATGTAGCGCGCGCGAATGGCGAGTTCGATAACCGGGCGGTAGAGCCTGCGCGCGACAGTGACGAGGCCATTTGCTATGCCGCGCTGGCCGCGCATGACGAGGCCGCCTCTGCGCTGCGGCTTCATATGCGCCAGGTGCGCCGGCAGGATCAAAAGCGACTCGATCAGCGAGAAGGTCAGCGCGGCGATGACCACGAGAGATATTTGCCGCGTGAACTGAACTTCAGGTCCGGTCAAAAGCATCCAGGGCGCGAACGCCATCATCGTGGTGATGACGCCGAACACGACCGGTTTCACGACAAGCTGCGTGCCGAGAATGGCTGCGCTCGCGCCGCGTTCGCCGCGTTCGACCTGATTGTGAATATTCTCGCCGACAATGATGGCGTCGTCGACCACGATCCCGATGACCAATAGGAAGGCGAACAGCGACAGCATGTTCAGCGACACGCCCATGGGAATGAGCAGGGCGAAGGTGCCCGCGAACGCGGTGGCGATGCCGACCGTCACCCAGGCGGCGACCATGGGGCGCAGGAACAAGATCAGCGTGATGAAGACCAGGAGCAGACCGATCGCGGCCGAACTCGTGATCGAGCGCATGCGGTCGAAGTAAATCTTGGAATCGTCCCACCACAAATCGAGTTCGACGCCTTCTGGCACGTTGGCGCTGTCGATAAATTCGCGAACGGCGCGCGCGGTGCGCACGACGTTCATATTGTTCTCAGTGGCGATGAGCGCGACGATCGCGGCCGGGTCGCCGTTGAAGGTCGCTTCAAGATCGGCGTCGACAAAGCCGTCGATGACGGTGGCGATGTCGCCGACCGTGATGACCGCGCCGCCAGGTTCCTGACGCACGACAATGCGCTCGAAGTCCTCTGCGCTGTCGCCGAGCTGCCGGGAGCCGATCTGCACGTCGCCGACATCGGTGCGAATGCGTCCCGCCGAGGCGTTCAGCGAGGAGCCGCGGATGGCGTTGGCGACCTCGTCGAAGGTCAGGCCGTAACGCCTCAAGGCCTCTTCGGAGAGCTCGATCGTGACTTCCTCGTCGAGCGTTGCGAACTCGGTCGCGCGCGAAGCGCCGGGCAGGCGCGCCATCTCATCGCGGATGTCATCTGCGATGCGCTTAAGCTCGCGCCGGTCGAGATCGCCGTGAATGGCGACGCCCATATACCAGTTCTGCGCCTGCCATTGCTGAACGATCGGGCGGAAGGCGTCGCGCGGCAGGTTGTTCACGGAATCAACGCGCAGACTCACTTCGTCCACGAAGTTGTTCATGTTGAGATTGCGGTCGGCCTCAATCGAGATCGAGCCATATCCCTCGCGCGCAAA
>JAUIEH010000510.1 GCA_030428405.1 Alphaproteobacteria bacterium | reverse complement strand
CGCGTCGAACACGCCGTGGCGCTCGGCTTGTGCACGGCTCGCGACATGGATGATCAGCGGATTGAATTGCGGGCGGTCCTTGGCGGCGAATATGCGCGCCACGGCCTCGGCGTTGGTCGCATCGGCGGCGACACCATAGACGGTTTCGGTCGGCAATCCGACGAGTTCGCCCCGGCGCAGCTTCTCGACCGCTTCGCTCAGGGCGTCGTCGTTGAGACCACAGCGGATGACGGCCGTCACGGCGCGCGCGTCGCCTCCAGCTCCACGCGGACGACAACCTCAAGTCCGAGCGAGCCGCCGGACGCGTCGCTGCGCGCGCCGAGACCGAAATCGAGCCGGTTGAGCGTCGTCTCGCCCGACATTTGCGCCTCATCGCCGTTGATCGTCAGCGTGAACGGCAAGGCGACGGGCTGGGTTTCGCCGCGAATGGTCAACTCGCCGACGGCTTCGTAACGGTCATCGCCCAGCGCATTGAAGTTTGTGGTCTCGAATATGGCGACGGGGTGGGCGTCTGACTGAAAACCGTCCGAACCCGGAATCTGACCGTCGAGATATTGAACGCCGGTCGATGCGCTCGCGGTCTCAATGCGCACGACGGCGTGGGCGTCGTCGAGATTGTCCGGGTCAAAATTAATCTCGGCGCTCCACGCAGCGAATGCGCCGGTGCGCTCAGCGCCCTGCCAGATCACTTCGAAGTTCAAGGCGCTGGCGTCGTGATCGATAATCCAGGCCGAGGCGCCGGCTGCAGGGCTTTCCGGCGCGCCATCGGCATCGACGGAAGTGGTCTCGCTGGGCGCGCCAGTCTCGCCGCCATGCAGAAGGGGCGCGAGGCGCGCGACCGCAACGCCGCCGACAAGCAAACCGAGGCCGAGCAAGACGGCGCGGACACCGCCGCGCGCGCTTTGCGCCGGTTTTTCGACTTTGCCCGCGAGCCCAGGCGCCATGCGCGCGAGCACTTTATCGCGATTGACGAATTGATGCTTGAGCGCGGCGCCGACATGCAGCGCGATCAGAAACGCGGCGCCGTAAGCCAGATATCTGTGCGTGTTCTGAAAGAGCGGCTCCAGCGCCTCGCGGGTTTCGATCGGCCAGTCGCTCAGGACCGGCAGATGCGGCCAGGGCAGCGCCGAGACCTGGAACAGGAAGGTCTCGACTTCCTGCGGGCTCGCCGAGACGAGCGCCCAGCCCGTCAGCGGCAAGGCGATGATCAGGAAATAAAACAGGAAATGTACGAGCGCCGAAATCGCGCGTTCCCAGACCGCGAGGCTCGCCGGCTCAGGCGGGGCAGGGTTGGCGAGCCGCCAGACCAGCCGCATGACGCTCAGCGCGAGGACCAATATCCCGAACGTTTTGTGCATCTGATAGAGGGTGAAAACCTGATCCGGCGGGAGGAGCGTTTGACCCTCTGCAAGCGCCTCATTCGCGCGCGCCATGATGAAGCCGACCGGCAGAAGCGCCAGAATGAACATGGCGATGAGCCAGTGCAGCGCGATGGCGCCGGCCGAGTACCGCTTGGTTTCGCTGCTATCGGTCATGGGGCTGCTCTCCCAGCGGCGTTGTTTCGGCGCAACCCGCCTCGGTCTCGGGCGCACCGCGCTGATATTCGCCGAGGCACTGGGCGAACCGGACGAGCGACCCTATTGTCCCCGTACACGCAGTCAATCGGAGTCCTCCCCGCATGAGCTACGCCGCGCCCATTCGCGACATCCGCTTCGCGCTCGAAGAAGTCGTCGCGATTGAAGGCCTGAAGACGACGGGCCAGTTCGACGATCTGACGTCGGACTTGATCGCCGCTGTTCTTGAGGAGGCGGGGCGATACGCCAGCGAAGTGCTCGCGCCGCTCAATCGCAGCGGAGATGAGGAAGGCTCGCGCCTGACCGAAGAGGGCGTCGTGACGCCGAAGGGCTTCAAGGAGGCCTATGCTCAATTCGCCGAAGGCGGATGGGCCGGCGCCTGCTTTCCTGAAGAGCTGGGCGGCATGGGGCTGCCGCGCGCCATGGCGGTGGCCATCTCGGAGATGACCCAGTCGGCCAATATGAGTTTCGGTCTTTGTCCGATGCTGACCCTTGGCGCTATCGAGGCGCTCATCGCGCATGCTTCGGATGAGTTGAAAGACCGGTTCCTGCCGAAATTGCTGTCCGGCGAATGGACCGGGGCGATGGACCTGACGGAGCCGCAGGCGGGTTCGGACCTGTCCGCTGTGCGCACCAAGGCGACGCCGCGCGATGACGGGTC
>JAUIEH010000509.1 GCA_030428405.1 Alphaproteobacteria bacterium | reverse complement strand
GTTCGAGACTGCCCGCGTTTTCGTTCATCCACATGGATTGCTTGGTCGTCCAAACGCCCAGCGGCACATTGACCATGATGGATTTGGCGAGTTCGAGACAGGCATCCGCAAGCTCGTCATCGGGCACGGCGCGCAGGACCAGGCCGATGCGCTCGGCCTCATCCGCCTTAACGGCGCGCGCAGTGAGCAAAAGCTCTGCGGCGCGCTGCGGACCGACCGCGCGCGGCAACAGATAGCTCATGCCGAGTTCGCAGCCCGTCGCCGCATTGTGAATGGAATTCACGAATTTGGACGACTGCGCCGCGATCGCCATGTCGCAGGCCAGCGGCAGCGCATAGCCCATGCCCGCAACCGTTCCGTTGACGCCGCAAATCACCGGCTGCGGCAAGGACCGCAACGCAAGCGGAATGCGCGAGAGCACGCTCATCGTGTATTTGGTGTTATAGGCCTTGCCGACATCGGGATCGACCCAGTCTGGAGATCCGCCGTCGCGCAGGTCGTGGCCGGTGCAGAACCCGCGCCCGGTTCCGGTCAGGATGACGACGCGCGTCTTGGGATCAAACCTTATCCCCTCAAGCACGTCCAGAAACTCCGTATACATGGAGAACGTGAACGCGTTCATCGCATCGGGGCGGTTTAGCGTCAGCCGCTTGACGCCTTCCAGCGGCTCGTCGATCAGAATATCGTCGGACATTGGAATCTCGCTATTTGTTCAGCCAATACGCTTTGACCATGCCGTCGCCGTAAGGCTCGTCCCGGTTCTTCAGCGCCGTCTTTAATCCATGCTCAGCCATGTCGGCCTTGAATTGCGTGCGACGCGGCCCCTGAGAGAGATGGGCGCGCGCATCGGACTCGACGGCGAAACGCTGGAGCGTCTTGGCGCCTTGAAGCTCGAGCGCGGCGTTCACAATGCGTTTGTGGGCGGACAACAATTCGGCGTCGACAAAACTGATGCGGCGGGCAAGCTCATTGACCGCGTCGTCCAGTTCGTCCACCGGGACCGCGTCGAGCACGAGGCCGATGCGCGCGGCGTCCCGGCCCCAGATATTGTCGCCGGTCATCATGATGCGCTTCGCCCACTGAGGACCGACATGATAGACCCACATCTGATTGGGCGGCGTGCCGTTGGCGCGCGTCGCAGGAAAGCCGATCTTGGCTTCTTCCGAACAAATGATGAAATCGCACATCAGCGCGAGGTCGGTGCCGCCGGCCAGACAATTGCCGTGCACTTTCGCGATCACCGGCTTGTGCATGTCGAACAGGGTCAGCGTCAGCTTTTGCGTCTGCTCCATGCCCCAGCAGTCATCGTCGAAGGACTTGTTGACGGTGCGGTAGCGCTCTTCGTCCCAGTCCGGACCTTCGCCGTCTTTATAGCCCGCATATGCGCCTGCGAGGTCGTAACCCGCGCAGAAATCCTTGCCCGCGCCTTCCAGGATGACGACGTTCACATCCGCCAGCGCATCGGCTTCGGTCAGCGCGTCGCGAAGTTCCGCGAGCATGGCCGGGTGCAGCGCATTGCGCTTTTCGGGCCGGTTGAGCGTGATGCGCGCAATGCGATCCTTCACCTCGAGAATGAGATATTCCGTGCTGCGCAGATATTTGTTCACCGCTTTCCTCGTCATTACGGTTTTTCGAACGCCGTTCGAAATTCATGAATGCGTGCGATCCGCCGGTCAACCGCGCGCAACCGCCAGATAACTCAGCGGGTCGGCCCTCAGTTGAGCGGCGCACCCGTACTCAAGTCCTTATCATACATGGCGTTTCCGCCTATTTTTGACGTTCGACGGACGCGATTTCAGGCCGTTCCGGGCCGCATCGAGCATACGATTTGGGCGAACAGCGCTGCTCGCTGCGCCTGAAAGCCGCCAACGAGCCGCTCCCGCCGCCTGTTCGAGCTGCTTCAGGCCTGCTTTTCCCGGCCCAGCTTGGCCGACCTGGCTTCGCCCGAAAGCGCAAAAACCGGCGCGCGATCGCGATAAGCGGGCGGCAGCCCCTGGGTCGACAAGCGCAGAAGCGCACGGCGCTCGCCGTCACGATCGGAATATTCGATCGGCGTCGCTTTATGAAGTGTACTGAGATTATCCCAGATAATGACGTCGCCGGCCTCGACTTTAGGCGTAATCAGAAACTGGTCCTGCGTGACATGCGTTTTGATCTGGTCGAGCACGCGCTCGCCCTCATCCTCGTCCATGCCCTCTATGGCGAAGGGCGAGCCGGCGACGCCGTAAAACGATTTTCGTC
>JAUIEH010000508.1 GCA_030428405.1 Alphaproteobacteria bacterium | reverse complement strand
GAGCGATTGCGTCGCCATTCTAGAGCGCGAGCGCGAAGGCGGTCGCGCCGTGTCGTGGGAAGTCTGGCCGGATCTGACCCACGCTTTTGATGATGACGCCGACATGCCGCCGACGCCTGTTCAGACTTATGACGCAGACGCCGCAGCCCGCCTTCACGAGGCGTTCGGCGCATTCATTCGTCGATGGTCTGGCCCAGACGCTTCGGCAGTCCGCTGAGCAGGCGCGATATCAGCCCCTCTTCGGCTTCATCGCGGCCTTCCCCTGGCTCGCCGCCCGCCGCGCCCGAAAACTCGCGCATCGCCGTAACTGCGATCGCCAGCTTGGAAAGCGTCCATGGGCCCGACTGCATCAGCTCGGTCATAGTCTCTTCCAGGCGTTCGACCTCATCGCGATTGCGGTCGACAAAGGCCATGTAGACCTCCGCCGCCCAGTCAGCATCCGCGCGACGTTCAGCTTCGGACAGATCGCCGCCGGTCTCGCGCTCGATGATCGCCATCGCTTGCGAGGCGAGCCGGTATTGTTCGGCATACAAATCTTCGATCAAGCGACGCGCGGCCAGGCGGTCCCAGTGCAGCTCCGAATCAAGCTCGGCGCCGGATGCGCGCATGCGGTCAAAGCCGAGATGTTCGCCAAGCGCGTGATAGAGATAGGCGGCCGGCTTTAACGGCCAGTCGCGCTCACCAGCCAGCACGATCACGTCAAACGACGCCATCAGGAGGCGCAACTCCGCAACCGACGAGCTGACGCCTTCGGGCGCGCCCGCTTCGCTCATGGCGGCGATGAAGTCCGTGACGCGCTCGCGTTCAAAATGCGAGGAGACGTCGTGGGCGAAACAGCGCAGCTCATCCACGCCGGGTTTGAGCGCGCCGATGACCTCATTGAGCGTGGCTGAATTGTCGCCCGCACCGAGCCAGCCCTGGCGCACCAGCCAATGTGTCTGGCGACGAATGAACTTGATGACTTCGCGATAGAGCTTCGCCTGCGTTTCCGCCGGCGCCACATTGTCGAGCGCATGGATGCGCGCGAGCACCGTCCTGATGTCGAGGATCGCGCAAGCCGCCTCAAACGCGCGCGCGACGGCTTCGATGTCGCCGCCCGTGCTTTCGCGCGCCCTGTGCACAAAAGTAGCGCCGCCGAGATTAACCATATCGTTGGCCAGCACAGTCGCGATGATCTCGCGCCGCAGCCTGTGGGCGCGCCGCTCGTCGTCATAGCCGGACAATGCAGGCGGGAAATATTCCGTCAGCATGCCCTCGAAATATGGGTCGTCGGGCGTCTGCGTCTCAACGATGGATTTGAAAAGCGCAATCTTTGAGTACGAAACAAGCACTGCGATTTCCGGCCGCGTAAGGCCAAGCCCCTGCGCTTTCAGCTCGCGGAACTGCTCCGCACTCGGCAGGCCCTCAACTTCCCGATCGAGAAGACCTCGCGCCTCGAGCCGCTCGATCAGGCGCTCATGCGCATCCAGGTCCGAAGCTGCACTTTCTTCCGCAAGCGAGATCGCCAGCGTCTGATCGTAGTTATTCGCGAGCACGTGGGACGCCACGTCCTCGGTCATGGAGGCCAGCAGCGCGTTGCGCTGCTTCTTGGTCATCTCCTCTGAGGCGACGCGCTGATTGACCAGAATCTTGATATTTACTTCGTGGTCCGACGAATCAACGCCGGCGGCGTTGTCCACGAAATCCGCATTGACGCGCACACCCGTCCGGCCGAGCGCGATGCGGCCGGCCTGTGTCACGGCGAGATTGGCGCCCTCGCCGATCACGCGGGCCTGAATTTCCCTGGCGTCCGCACGAATGGCGTCATTCGCCTTATCGCCGACTTCGACATTCTGCTCATGCGCCGCCTTGATGTACGTGCCGATGCCTCCGAACCATAATAGCTCGACATCAGCGCGGATCAGCGCGCGCAGCACTTCGGACGGACTCGCCGATTTGGCGTCGATACCCGTCAGCTCACGGATTTCATCGCTGAGCGAAATCGATTTGAGCGCGCGCGAGAAGACCCCGCCGCCTTTCGAGATCAAGGAGACGTCGTAGTCTTCCCAGCTTGAGCGCGGCAGATCGAACATCCGCTTACGCTCATTCCACATCGTCTCGGGGTCGCCGGGATTGGGGTCGATAAAGATGTGGCGATGGTCAAATGCGGCGATCAGCCTGATCTGCTTTGACAACAACATGCCATTGCCGAACACGTCGCCGGACATGTCTCCAACGCCGATGACGGTGAACGGCTCGGTTTGG
>JAUIEH010000001.1 GCA_030428405.1 Alphaproteobacteria bacterium | reverse complement strand
ATTCATACCAATCAGTTGGTATGTATGCAAGCAGCAAAGTCGCCGGAGTAAAACCGGCGCGTTCTCAGAATGATTTCGAGGTCTTCGCGGCGCCCTGTAACGCTTGCTGCGGCTCGAAACTGCGGCGGGCTTGCACCCTGCTCAGCAAAATTGCCGCCGCGTCAGCGCCGGGCCGCTCCGCCCGAGCCACCCGCCAATCCGCGCCGCCGGGGAACCGGCGACCGTGTGAGACGTTGAGTTGAGTGAAGAATGCAGGCGGCTGCGCGCAGGATCTTCAGCGACGCCGCGCTCCGAAAAACAGCGAAGCGAGTTATGCAAAGCTATCTCGATAAAAGCCTGACGACCGGCGAACACATCATCTATCGCGGCCGATTTCACTGGCTGCGTTGGGTTCTCGCCTGGGCGGCGCTGATCTTGTTCGGCTGGGTCGTGATCGGCGTGATTGCGTTCGCCTGGATGGTGAGCCGCATGATGACGACCGATTTCGGCGTGACCAATCGCAGGGTCGTGCTGAAGCGTGGCTTCTTTACACGAACGACGGAGGAAATCGCTTCCGAAAGCGTGGAAAGCGTCGAGCTGCGCCAGGGAGTGTTCGGCCGAATCTTCAATTTCGGCTCGCTGCGGGTTTCGGGCACGGGCGATGCGGAAATTCAAATGCCGCAAATGGCCGCGCCCATCGAATTCCGCGCCGCAGTAGAAAAGTCGCGCACCGATCATCCGCGTTCGGCGGCTTAACGCGCTGACGAAGCGGGAACAGGGACGGTTTGGCTAATCGACTTTTCTTGAAACTGAGCACGCGCAGATTCGTATCCCTGCGCTGGTGGAAAGCCGTCCTGACGCGCGCGTTCAAAGCAGTCGGCGACGACCGCCTGGCTCTGACGGCGGCTGGCGTTGCGTTTTACGCGCTCCTCGCGATTTTCCCCGCCATGACCGCGCTCATCTCGCTCTGGAGCCTGTTCGCCGAACCTTCCGAGCTGACCGGCGAAATCAGCGCGCTTACCAATCTTCTGCCCACTGACGTGATGAGCGTCGTCACCGAACAGGCCGAGCGCATCGCCGGCGCCAATGAAGGCGTGGTCGGCGTCGCCTTCGTGTTCAGTCTGTGCCTCGCCATATTCAGCGCCTCGCGCGGCGCCAAGGCGGTGATGCAGGCGCTGAACATCGTTTATGACGAGCCTGAGGAACGCGGCTTTTTGCGCTTCAACGCCGAAGCATTGTTGATGACGCTCGCTCTCGCCGTCGGCATCGTCGCCGCCATCGCCGCGATCGCCGCCACGCCCGCCTTGTTCAGCGCCATCGGCCTGGGCGATGCGATGGCGTCGATCATTGATTATGCGCGCTGGCCAATCCTGTATTTGGGCGCCTGGGCGGGCATCGCAGCGCTCTACCGCTTCGCGCCGAGCCGGACCGGCGCCGCCTGGAAGTGGATCGCGCCCGGCGCCGGCGCTGCGGTCGTCTTATGGATCATCGCTTCGGCCTTGTTCTCGCTCTATATCCAGAATTTCGGCCGGCTGAACGAGGTTTACGGCTCGCTCAGCGCGGTGGTGGTCTTGCTGTTATGGTTCTGGGTGTCCGCCTTCGCGTTCCTCGTCGGCGCCGAACTGACGGCGAAAATCGAAGAACATAGTTGAACCGGCGCAGGCGAAATGCGCTGCATTGGGGCAAGGACGGAAAATGGTGCCCAGGGGCGGAGTCTGAAAGAACGCCTAACTCTTTGATATTGCGCTGAATCAAATGCACGCCGAATCGGTCTTTCCAACGCGTTTTCCAACGCCCCCAAATCACAATTTTGAGTTGTCCACAGGAATCTAACCGCCGACAAATCCGCACTCGAAACCCGTCGATACCAACCCCTCGCCCCGCTCCGCGATGCACGCTCCGACGCGGTAGCGCGCCCAGACTTGATAGCATGCGCTGCGACCTGCCCGAGAATCCAATTCGGTCGAAACGCGACGAAGACGCGCCATAGCCCGCTCGACCGCGCGTATCAAAACACGCACACGCCAAGGCGACGCACGTCTAATTCTAAATCCGCTCAGCCTCGAAAGCCGTCCTCTCGGAGCCGCCGCTCGGTCGCCTCGCCCCGGATGGGTGAGCGAGCGGCGGCCGAGGGAGGACGGCGGGCCATCCTCTTGGTGGGTCCGTGAGGGAGCGTCTGGAGCCAGCGTCGCAGCGAATTCATGCACGCTTGCGGTGCGATGCCGAGACAGGCGCCGTTTGCCGTCCTCTGCCTAGAGAGATCCTGCAACCGCATCCTGAAGCACGAGGGCGCCCGGAACCTGACGGGCGACGACCTCGGCGACCAGCTCCAGCAGCGCCGTCCTTGCGTCGGGCGATGATGAAATCTCAGTCAGGTGGCGCGCCGCCAACACATCGAGAAAGCGGAGCAGCGCTTCCGAAGCCGATCTGTCCCGCCGGCGCGCCCGCTCCGGATTGGCGCGCATGGCGGCCGCGATCCAACGGAGCCCGTCGAGCCGCAGCGCCGCGCCTGCGTCGCTGCTCAGGAAACCGCAAAGGCCCGCTAGGTTGTCGTCATCACCAGAGAGATGCTTGTCCGACCATGACGCGTACAATTCGTTCATCCCGCCGATCCCGGCGACCACAGCCGGACTGCGCGTGATGAAGCGCGAAGCGTAAAAGCCCAGAGCCTGACGCAGGAGTCCCCGGCTATGGTACCAATGGCGGCCTGTTGTCCACTCCGGCCGCTCGAGCATATAGGCGACCATGGGACGCCAGCGCCGGATGAATTCTTCCGCATCGGTCGTCTCGTCGACGAGGCCGAACCAGCTCGTCAAAAAATAGTCCGCCGAGTGGTGGCCCCGCTTGCCGAGCGCGAAGACCGGCTCCCACAGGTCCGGCGCGGACGCTGCAGGCGACGCGAGTGTTAGGCGCGCAAGCTCCGCGAGGACGGCGTAGCCGATCTGCTGGTCTGGATGCTTGAAGTCGTCGTCATCCTCCTCGTCCACGGAGCCAGTCCGGCGCCAAGATTCGTAAGCCCAGAAGGCCTGGACCAGCGCCTTGCGCGTCTCGAATTCTTCGGCCGGCGCTCGGCGCGCGGCGTCGGAGTCAAACAGCCATCCGAATGCGATCTTGAGAACGTGCGTGTTCAGTCCGCCCCAGAGCCGCCGCCCTGGCTGCCGCTCAAACCTACGCCCGTACTTTGCGTTTCGCGCCCGCCACCGCTTGATCTCGAATCGCTCGACACGCTGGGCGATTTCGAGGGGCTGAATCTGCTTCGACGTCGCGTTGTCGTCCACCAGCCGACGCGTCACGAGCCACTTGCGCCAGCGGCGCCAGCGGGGCGTCGACGGCCAATCGTCGTCGGTGCGCGGATGAAGAAGCAAGAGCCCCGCCCAGATCAGCGCGAGAAACTGTAGCCGCCAAAACCGCGGCCCCAGCGCCTCGCGGTTTCTGTAAGCCAGCCACGAGATGACGCTCGCCGCCGCGTCGTCTCCGCTGGTCAGCAGGCGCAGAACGTCTTGGTCCGTTTCCGGCGACGACGTCGCCAGCCAGCGCGCCATCGCCAGATGAGCCACGAATTCCAGGTAGCCTCCATCCATTGAGAACCGGAACCGCGACATATCTGTGGCGTCGTCGACCTCGGCCTTCGCCGCATCGATCACCGCCTGAGCGCGTGCGCCAACATCAGCGTGCGCGCCCGCCCACTCCGCGGCTCGAAGCATGAGCGCAACCGCCGCAGCGACCCGTGCAGGCCGAAGCAACCCTTCCTCGAGATCCACGTCTTCAGCGCCATCGACCGCCTCCAGAAAGCCAGCGAGGTGTTCCGCCTCGGCGGCATCCAGGGCTCTCTCGTTAATGAGAAGATCGCGAACCTGATCTGGCAGAACCAGCGCCTGACGAACTCGAGTTTTGCCGCTGTGGAATGCGTTGACGGCCTCCACGAGCTCCTTGGGATAGGTGAGCTCGAACCGTTCCTCACCGGTCTCGGGGTCAGTCGCTTGGCTGTAGTTCGCCCGCTCCAGCATCGCCTTCAGGATACGGAACTCAAGGGCCGCCTTCGTGTCGTCTGGTTCCACCCAGGACGATGTCGCATTCTCGAGGAAAGCGGCGACGTCAGCGTCGCGGACGAGCACATCGGACGCGATCTGCGCGAGCGTCTTCTTCCGGTGAGGCGCGAGGACCCAATTCTTCGCCATGCCGAAGACGAGCTCGCCATCGCGCGCCCAGCTCATGTCCTGAAACCTGCTCTCCTCCGCCCGTTGTTGGTCGCCAAGGTAGATCCCGCGAACGGCCAACAGCGGCTTCAGGGGACCGGCAAAGAGGTCCGGTCTGTACTTGCCGACATTCGTCAGCACACCGAGCACGGCGATGGAATCAAACCTGTGGAGAATGTCGTCCACGAGCGAGGCGACATCCTCGCCACGGTCAATCAGGTCGCAAAGCCACCTCTCAAGCGCATCGAGCGCGGAGGCGAGCTGCCCCGTGCCGTACCAGCTCCGCTGGGGCCACAGAAAGACCGCCATGCCGCCGCGGTACGCGCGCTCCTCTCCACTTGGCAGACGCAGGACAATAGGGTCCGGCGCCGATCCCCCTTCTCGGATGATCCCGTGCTCCCAGCGATCCGTGCAGAAACCAATCAGCTGCTGCAGGACGCCTAGCGCCGCCTCACGCTTGGCGTGCAGGAAGCGGTAGAACTGGCTCTTCCAGAATGCGGCAGGCTGGCTCCCGTCGTCGTAGGCGAGACCTAAATCCGGTCCGAAAGTGTTTTGACCGCAGTCCTCTTCGGGCGTGTCGTCGATGATGCAGGCCAAGAGCACCTCGCCGGCGGCGGCCGGAGCCGCGCGCACGAACGCCTGGAACGCGGCCGACCGAAGCACCGCTTCCTGAAAATGCCGTTCCACCCTGCCCTGGGCCCCGAGCGGCCACGGTGGAAGCTTGCGCCGTCCGCCGAAGAACACCGGCGGTTCCGTTCGCCTGGAATGCCGTTCCCGATAGGCGGGATCACTCTCCATCCGCGCCTTATGCTCTTCCGCCCGACGCGTACGATGTTCCTCGACCTTCCTTGCCATGTCCGCATCTAGCGGCCGTCGCCGCGCCATCTCGAGCGCCCAGGCTGCAACGCCGTCGGGGAGATCGGGCGCCGCCGCGAAGGGTGCTTGATGAAGCCGCGTGAACTCATCTCCCACGTAGCCAACGCCCTTCGCCAGATCGAGCTGCACCGCGCGCCCCGTGGCCAACGCAAGCTCAGCCAGCTCCTTCCTGAATGGCCACGGCGCGCCGTCTGGCAGGAGCGGGGGGACCCCCATGAGCCAGCGCTCGCAAACTGAGGCGACAGCAAGGGATCCAAGCGCCGCCACTCGCTCCTGGTGTGTCGCCAGAAAGCGCACGATCGCTCGCCAACGGCTAACGATGGGCGTTCGGAACTGCGCCTCGAGCAGCAGCGTGAGGTCGCTAAACTCCGCGCGTGCATCCGCCCTCACGCCCGACACCGTGGCGACGTGCTCGAAACGCCGCAGTAGCCGCGTCAACCGCTTGCCATTCTCCGCAAACAGCATTTCCGCTCGATCGCTTAGGAACACGTCCCCTGAGGGATCGAGGAAGAGCGCATCCAACAAAATGTCGGTGGCGAGCGGCGCCTCGTCGCCGAGGGCCTCCGCCGCCTCATAGGCGGCGTCCCACCGGTTCCGGCCGCCCGCAGTCTCACGCAAAAGCCACTGGCCAAACATCCGCAGAGCGCTATTCCAGAGCGGATTGGAGGCGTACGCCGCCCATGCTCTGACGTCCCCCGCCATCTCCTTCAAGCGCTGGAAACGCGCCCAATCCGCCGCCAGGTCGTGCTCGAACTCGACACGGTTCTCGGTGTTCACGCGCAACGGGCAGTGAGCCGGACGAGCTTGGAGCGCGGCGACCTCCTCCCCGCCAATCTGGCTGAGCGGGAAGCTATGCTCAAACGAACCGTCGCGCTCGGCCAATCGCATGAGCAGCCGCTGAACCTCGAGCTGGCCTCCCGACCAGAAGCGCCACAGCGCGTCCACGATTGCGACTGCCGACACACCCCCTCTCATTGCGTGCTCTTGAAACTCCTCCGCAGCCGCCATCACCCAGGCAAGCGTCCTGAGGTTCGCCAGCGCCGTCGCCGCCTCGTCATCCCCGACCAGCCAGGACAATGCCGGCATGGATAGAAGCGCGGTGTTGACTTCGGTCGTTGAGAGCGCGCGCACTTCAATCCGCGCGGTCAGCTCTGACCTCGTGACGGCCTGAAAGCGACCGCTCACGAACGCCTCAGACTGTCCAATGACTAGGACCCGCCAGGCCGGCGGCTCCCCATTGACGTTCCTCTTGATCAGCTCGGCGATTAGAGCTTCCGCTCGCAACGTCGTCTCGGGACTGACGTGCTCCGCGGCGTCGATCACCAGGACATTCTCGGGACGTGCGCTCGCACCCAAAACTTCAAGAAGCGGCGCGCCCAGCCCTAAAGCCCGGCGCGTCGATTCAAGAAGCGCCTTCTCCAGGTCCTCCGGGTTCAGCCAGACTCGGCGCGCGTCGCCGAACTGAGCCTCGAGGACGGATTTCGCCAGCGCGGATTTGCCCACCCCGGAGTCCCCGTAAACTATGCAAACGGGGTTGGCCGTCATGAGATCGGCCAACTCCTTTACGGCCGAACGCGTCAACGTCACGCCAGACGGCAGAGCGGTCTGGATGACCGCTTCGCTGTCCCTGCTGAGCGCTTCCAGATGCGTCCATGAGGTTTCAAAGTCCGGAAAGTCCTTGAGGTCGAACATGCGGAGCAGGTCCCGACGAAGCTCGGCGACTTCGAGCGTGCCGCTGCCGAGCCTCGCGGCGGCCGCTCGAACAACGAGCGCTTTCCAGAGATCTGCTCCGGCTTCTAGGCTGTTCTCCGTTAGCAGCGTCCGCGCCGAGGCGATCGCGGCGGCTTCGTCTCGCGAGTTCGCCAGCTGGAAATCGAAGGGCGTCACTTCGACGCTGCGAATGAGATTCACGACATCTGAATCCGTGACGGCGAAGCCAGCCGCCGTCCCCGCTGCCTTGAGCCGTTCAAAGACCTTCTTGTGCTTGGTGGAGACGGAAATCTGCGCGACAGCGAAGGTCAAATCCTCGCCAGCGGCCCACGCTTTCGCGTCGCTCCACACAGCGTCGAAGGCCGGATGACGCCCGCGCGTGGCCAGCACCAATGCGTCCCTGCCGCGCCGCATCGGCTTGTCGTCCGCGTCAAGCCACTGCTTCCAAGCAAGCTCCATGAAGTCCGCCGGAAGACCCGAGGCCGAAACTTGGAGGTTGGCCTTGCAGGAGACCGCCAGGCGCCGCTCGCTTTCCTCCGGTCCCGCCGTGACCAGCACATCGTCGAGCAGCCAGCCAAGGCTCGCCGTCTGCATTTGTATGCGCGTCGCCGCGCCCCCGACGCCGGGCAGCGGCTTCCCAGTGAGCGCCTCAAGCGCGAACCAAGCGGCGACGCGGTCTTCGAAATCGAAGCCCGGCCCGCCAGTCTCCCGTCTGGTCGCCTTCCTCGTCTTCGCCGTTTTTGATCTGCTCTTCGTCGTCCGGACCTTGGCCATTGCCTAATCTTCGCTCGTTCTCACCCGCGGTTCATCCAGGCGCGCACAGATATCCATGGGTGGAATCTCCAGAGCGTGCTCGTGTCCACTCTTGGCGACACCACGCCGATTCCGATTCAAGCGTCTTTAGCGCGCGACGCGCCCCGCAGGGCCGGCTCGCTGCTCATGGCCGACGCGATGAAGTCCGCGAAGGGACGAATGTCCCCGCCGACGCTCGCGGCCTCGAGCGCCGACATGTAGGCGTCGCGGCCCTCGAGCCGGATCACGGTCCAGGGGTGGCCGGCGGCGGCGATCATGGCGTTCATCAGGAAGCGCCCCATCCGTCCGTTCCCGTCGAAATAGGGATGGATGTAGACAAAGACGAAGTGCCCGAGGACAATCCGCACCGAGGGGTCAGACTCGGCCGCCAGGAGTTCGAAGAAGGTCGGCATGGCGTCGCGCACCGCCTGCGCGCCCATGGGCACGTGCATGGACCTTCGAATGAAGACGGGGCCGTTTCGATATCCCGCGAGCTGAGCAGGCTTGACGAGGCCGACCGCGACGCTCGGCGCGAAGAGCTCGCGATACCAACGCCCATGATCCTCGTCGGCGACGTGTCCCGGATTCTCCCCTGCGAGGATGCGGCCGACGCTCGCCTTGACCTCCTGGAAGGCCTGCCAGTAGCCGCGCGCGGCGAGTGCGTCGCGGCGTCCGTGGTCCTCGGCGTTCGCGTCCGGATTCCAGACGCCGGATCGGACTCGTTCGATGAGCTCGGGCGTGACCTGATAGCCCTCGATCGACAGCGAGTGATAGGCGTCGGCGACGTAGCGATCCTCGACCGCGGCGAGATAGGCCTCGGCGTCATTGACCTTCGCCGGCGACGGAAGGCGTCCGACGACATCCTCGCGCATGCTTTCCCAGAGAATACGTATGCGATGGACGTAGGGCGACGCGCTGCGGCCGCTAATGGCCCAGGCGATCGATCGATCTAATGGATCGACCTCGCGCACGTCGTGCAAGGCGGCGCGCATGGCCGCGAGGATCTCGTCGGCGAGCTTCCCGCGGCCCATGCCGCGCAAGGCCCCGGCCAGGCGGCCGGCGGCCCTGACGTGGCCGCCTTCGAGCAGACGCGCGAGCAGTCCGGAGGCGTCAGGCAGAACGGCGAGCGCCGTGCGCGCCTCGGTCGGCCATGTTTGGAAGAAGGATTCCGAAACCTGAACGAGCGCGGCCTCGAGGCCAAACAACCTCAAGCCTTCCATGAACGCGCCGTCGCCCTCCCCAGGCAGCGATGCGCGCACTTCGTAGATCGATGTGCCGTGAGGAAATGCGGTGGCGTTGTTGCGTCCGCCTGGCGCGCGCACGAGCAGCTGGCGCGGCACGCTCCAATTGCCGGCGTGCAGGAGGAGTGACTGCTCGGGCGACAGGCTCCACTCGGAACCGAAGCGGCTTTCGAGATATTGCGCGCAGAACGGCCAGAAGGCGGCGTACCAAGCCGTGCTTTCTCCGATGGTCTGGTCAGGCTGCGCCGGCGCGTACCAGCCCTTGATGACCTCGCTCAGAAAGCCGGCGGCGAGGAGGCGCTCGCGATCGGTGCGGCTCAGGTCAGCCGACCGGATCGCGGCGCGGCCCTCGGCCTGCAGGGCGCGCAATACCTCGAGCGAGGCGGCCAGTTTTTCGACAGCGGAGGCCATGGTCACCAATTAGCTTTTCGTGCGATCATACATTAGCTTATGGTGTTGTACACTAATTAGCGTTTCGTGTCGACCCAGGATTGGCGTCCAAGAAAGTGACCTGCCCCCTTCAAGCGCAGTCGCTTAGGACGCACTGCAACTCCGTAAGGGCTCACAGCGCCTGGCTACAGTCCGCCAGCCCCGGAAACGCTAGCGCCCTTAGACCACGGACCGGTGATCCATTAACATCGGTTGGGGCGTGTCAGGCGCGGACGAGATCGTGACCGTAAGCCAGCCACCGACGGCGATGCCCGCTTTCTGACAATGCTTCTTCGTGACTCCATGAGCCAGCGACCATCGCCCCACGGCTTGATGCTGCGGCGGCCTATGTCGGCGCCGTCGTTGACGCTGGCATTGACGACGAACGTGCCGCTCGCATTGAAGGCGGCCAACACGTCTTCAGGAACGAGACAATAAGGTGGCGCGCCCGGCTGGCATTCCAGCACGAGCGTTTCAAACGTCTTCTCTATCGGTCTCGCGGCCATGGCGTGCGTCGAAAGCTAGCCGGTACAGGCGCCCGATTGAACCGGCGGGCATTTGACGTCGCCGTATGAGCAATAGACGCAGCAGTCGCCTTGGAGCGGCCGCAGGACCGCGCCGCAGCCCTTGCATTCATAGAAGAATTGGCACGCGTCCGTCGGCATGACGTCGGGCGAACGATGCCCGCATTCGGGGCACAAATTCGCCGATTTGACCGCTTAATTCATCGTTAGCGCGACGAAGCACGCTTTGCGTCGTCGTCAATCTCGGAGCGTGCCGTCATTCCGCCGCTGGTTGGTTTATTCGTCGACGCACCGCGCCGCCGCTCTCGTACCAGCCCTTGCTCGCATTCACGATCCGCACCACGGACAACATCACCGGCACCTCCACGAGCACGCCGACGACGGTCGCCAGCGCGGCGCCAGACTCGAAGCCGAACAACACTATTGCCGTCGCCACCGCGAGTTCGAAGAAGTTGCTCGCGCCAATGAGAGCCGAGGGCGCGGCGACACAATGCGCAACTCCAAAGGCGCGGTTGAGAACGTAGGCAAGGCCAGAGTTGAAATAGACTTGGATCAAGATCGGCACGGCCAGGAGCGCAATCACAAGCGGCTGTGCGATGATCTGCTCGCCCTGGAAACCGAAAAGCAAAACCAGCGTGGCCAGGAGCGCGATCAAAGACGCCGGACCCAGACGCCTCAGCGCCGCCTCCACGGCGCGGAGCCCGCCGCGCGCAATGAGCCCACGGCGCAGGACCTGTGCAATGATCACCGGTACGACGATGTAGAGAACGACCGAAAGGAACAGGGTCTCCCAAGGCACCGTGATCGCCGACAGGCCTAGGAGCAGACCAACGATTGGCGCGAAAGCGAAGACCATGATCGTGTCGTTGACGGCAACCTGGCTCAACGTGAAATGCGGCTCGCCGTCTGACAGATTGCTCCACACGAACACCATGGCGGTGCAGGGCGCGGCGGCGAGGATAATGAGCCCGGCGATGTAGGACGTGATCTGATCGGCGGGCAGATAGGGCGCAAAGAGATGCCCAATGAACAACCAGCCGAGCGCCGCCATCGAGAAGGGCTTGACCGCCCAGTTGATGAACAGTGTGACGCCGACACCGCGCCAATGTTCTTTGACTTGGTGCAGTGCACCGAAATCGATCTTGACCAGCATCGGGATGATCATCAGCCAGATCAGCACTGCGACTGGCAGGTTGACCTGCGCGACTTCGGCGGCGCCGATAGTTTGGAAGACGCTCGGCAGGAAGTGTCCGAGCGCGACGCCAGCCACGATGCAAAGCGCGACCCAAATAGTGAGATACCGTTCAAAGATAGACATCACTTGGCTTTCCATTCCGGTTCGTTCGGTGCGCCGGCGCATTGCGCCAACCGATCCAATAGGCGGCGAAGCGGCTCCAGCGCCTTGGGATTGAGCGAGTAGCAGACCCGCGGCCGCTCGATTTCACCGGTGATGACGCCCGCATCCTTGAGGATGCGCAGATGCTCTGAAGTCGTCGATTGCGCGAGCCCGATCTCATCGACGATGTCACAGCCAATGCAGGACTGACGCTCGGCCAGCATCGAGACTATGCCGACCCGAGCCGGGTGTCCGAGCGCTTTGGCCAGCATTGCGATGGTCGCATCGCTAGGCGTATCCGGGAGTTGGCCGGGCTCCTCGACGGGCGTTTTTTGAGCGCGCACGATTTTTCCTTTATCGTCATTCGACGATATACGATATAAGTGAGCGCCAATAGTCGTCAACGACTTGCGCACTCAATCCTTGGCGAGTTGTGGAAACCGTTACTAGTCGGGCGCGAATGACGACGACATTGACACATCGCGCGGCGTTTATGGCGGGAGCGGCCGGCGTCGTTCATGTTGTTATTCTCATCACCACCGCGTGGCTCGAGTTTTCGCTCTTGACGGGGGCGTTCGCGGCCTCGGTCGTTTACGCGCTGGTTGTTGGGTCGGGTCCCGCCCCACAGGCTGCAACGGCGCGTCGTGATGACCACAGCCGCGAGTTAGCGGATGTCGCTCGTCGAATTTGCAAATCCGCCGGTCTGTTCATTCTGACGTTGATCGCCGTTCTCGGTGTTCTATGGCCCACGATGGCGGCCTTTGGACAGTCGGCGGATTTTTACTGCTCGCCCGCCGCGCCGTGGCGCATCGAAATTGCGGCGCTCGGCGCATTTGTCATCTCGATGATTCGATGCATGTCGAGCAGTCTTAGATACACGAACGTCGTGGATATGCTGATATTCGCATCCCTATTCTGGATCGCACCGTTCTACGCGTTCTTCTGCGCGCCCTATTTTCTTGGGTTGAATATTCTGACGCTTTGTCCGGACAGGGATGTATTGGACGTAGTACTGGCCAGCGCAGCCATGATCCTAGCGTCGGCTCTTGGAAATTCGATCGGTGATTTTTTGGCGGGACGTAGTTGATGCTCACACAGCTCAAGGGAGCTTGGCGGCGACGGCGAACGCCGCGGATAAGGGTCGTATTGTCGGCCGCTCGCTAGTCCTGGCAGCCGGCGCCAGCCTGGATCGGCGGACATTTGACGTCGCCGTACGAGCAGTAAACGCAGCAGTCGCCCTGGAGCGGCCGCAGGACCGCGCCGCAGCCCTTGCAGTCGTAGAAGAACTGGCACGCGTCCGTCGGCATGACGTCGGTCGAGCGATGCCCGCATTCCGGGCACGTGATCGTCGATTTCGGCGTGATCCCCGGCGCGTCATTCATCGTCGGCGCGACCGGTGAGATGCGTCTCCCAGCGATCAATAGCGCTGAGCGGCCCAACGGGGCAGTGATGCTCGTGGGTAGGTCGACCGGTAACGATTGAAAATAGGTGGTGGAATGCGCGCATCTCGCAGCCCGGCGTCGCCAGCACAGCGGATAAGACAAAACACAAACCAAGATGCGCAAAGATATAGAGTTCCCACCACAATATCGTGCTCGCAAGAAGAGGCGTTTCCAGCACGCCGGCGCGCACATAGCCGATCCCGGCGGCGGCGAGCAAAAGACCCGCGCTGATAGCGGCGGGCCATTTTTTCCAATCTCGCGAATAGCCGATATTGACGACGTAGCTCACCAGAAACAGCCCTGGCAAAATCCCGTTCCACAGGAGTGATCGCACGGAGTCATCGCCCGCGATCAGATCACTCCGTACGCCCCATAGGCTGTACACGTAGTAGAGAGACGCCAACCCAAAGCCGAGGCGGACAACCCGGCCGATGGGGCCTGGCTTGGTCAGGCTGCCGGGTTGCTCAAGTTTTAGGTCTGTCGTCGCCATTTGCTGTACTTTTTCCTATTCTACTGAGTTCTTTCAATTCGCAGCAAAGCTCGCGCCGATCCGTACTATGGCCGTGTTGAACAATCGCCTCGCGTGCATGGATCGCTGACCGGCGCAACCTGCCAAACGAGATAGAGGCAGGCAGCGCCGAACGCGATGCGGACCATGCGGCCGATGGGGCCAGGACGCGGCAGTGTTCCCGCCTCGTCGAACCTGAATACGCCGTCCATGCGAATGGGATCGGTCATGTGAGCTCCTCCAATCGGCGCCGGACCTCTTCGGCGAAGTCGTCGGCGTCGAAGCGCGTCTCACGCGGCAAGCCCTGCAGCTGATGACGCATCAGCGCCGGCGCCGGCGGCGCATCCCCGTCCCACAATGAGGCCGGCTCAAAAATCATGTACATGTCCCAGGCGTAGACCTGGAGACTAAGCGCTTCTTGAAACTCGACGCCTGAGTTTCCCGTCTCGTCCCAATAGTGGCGCACGCCCTCGCCGGGCAGCAGGCGCATCGCCCGCTCGGCGTGATGTCTCTGCGCCGACAAGGTCGGGACGTAGATCACATACGCATGCAGTCTGTCGTTCGCGCGTATCTCGTCACCGAGCACGCGGTTGATCTCATTAAGCCCGAGCAGGCACGGACCGCAGCTCGGCCCGATAAGAAACACCAGCCGAAGATCGCCTGCGGCGGCGTTGAAGTCCGCGCGGATTTCGGCGAGGTCTTCGCTCGCCAGCATCAGCTCGTTTCGGGTGATGTCGGCGTTGGCCGATGCGCCCTCGCCGGCGTCGCAGCCAAGGAGTCCGGCGCTCACCGCCAACGCGGCTGTGACGCGCAGCGGATCACGCAAGATTGTCTTCGCATCGGACCTCATCGCGGGCATCCTGCATCCTGTAGCAGCTACAGAAGCAAGCACTTTAGGAGTTACGATGCTGCCCATCGGCGCCGTGAGCGAGAAGACGCGCGTGAATATCGAAACGATCCGCTATTATGAGCGCATCGGCCTCGTGCCGCCGCCCCCCCGATCGCAGAGCGGGCGGCGGCTTTTTGCTCAAGACGACATACGGCGACTGCGCTTCATCAGACGCGCCCGCGAGCTTGGCTTTTCGATCGAGGATGTGCGGCGCCTGATCGCGCTGGACGCCGGCGGCGGCGATTGTGACGAAACTCGCGAATTGGCTCAAAAACACCTCGCGCAGGTTCAAGAAAAGCTCGCAGACCTACGGCGGTTGCGCCGCAACCTGGCTCAGCTGGTCGAGGCGTGTGAGAGCGGCGGCGGCGAATGTCCGATCCTCGACGCGCTCGCGCATTGAACGCAGCTCGCGATTTCGGTCGCCCGCTGCGACGGCGGGCGACGCGCATGCATTATCTCAAACCATCCGGCGTCGGATCAACGAGTAGCCACTGCAGCTGGTCTGCGAACAGTGCAGCAACGAACAATGCCGTGGAGGCCCAAAGTACGGCCTGCAGCCAAATGCTGCGCCGTTTCACATCACATGCCGGTGCGCTCGCCCGCCGGGGCCGGTAAACGCGCCAAAACACCCAGATCAAAAGCGCCCCGCCCAAGGCGAGCAGGTAAGGCCGCAGAGGCTGAAAGCGAGCCAGCGCGACGGCGCCAGGCACCCCAAACAGCGCCACGGCCCAGGGACCGATGCAGCAGAGCCCGATGAACGAGGCGATCGCGCTGACACCCACGGCTCCGCCGGTCGCTGCTGCTGCGGCGCGGTCGGCCGGACCCGGCGCGTTCGGTTTTTCACTCATCCGTTCGATCCGCTGAGGCGGTGCAGTTCGAGTAGCTTGGATGCTGGAGCGGGTACAGGAGCAACGGCATCTCAGGGCTCCCGCACTCTCATCAACCCGCTGCGCTATCAAAGACGCGTGATCAGATGTGGGGCGCGGGCTTGATCCTGTAGTGGCTCCAGGTGCGAGGCTTGCGCGAATGGCTGGAAGGAGACTTTAAATGGACGGCGCCATCCTGCGTGCACGGACCGTCGGGCGGCTGCTTCGCGCGGCCTTGGCGGCGGCGCTGATCTACGTAGCAGCAATTCAAGCGGTCGCAGCAGACGCGACGACGCTTCTTACGTCCGGCGCATGGTTCGCAGCACTGACGGCGGTCTATTCTGTGTTGCATCTGCTGATCGCTAGATTTGCGCGTCGGCTCAATCCCTGGATCGGCGCATTGTTGGCGGTCATCCCTGTCATATGTGTCGCAATCTTGGGCGGCGGCGCCGGCACGATGGCGGCGTTCGCCTATATCGGGATATCACTCGCCATCGTCGCGGCGCGATCGGACGGGGGGTGCGAGGTGATGGCGATCCCCTCGCTGATCTTCGGGCGCTATACGCATCTCGTTTGCATCGTTTTCACGCCGATCGATTGGGTGGAAGCGCGCATTGCCGGAGAGCGTGAAGCGTCGAACGCCGGCTGAGCGCGGACGATGAAGCGCGTGCTTTCCGTATTCGTCACGCTGGTCGTGATCTGGATCGTGACGCTCGGCGCCAATCGCCTCGTTACGCGTCCTCCCGAACGCGTCTTCTTTGACGACACCGCGTACAGCCTGGAAGACTATGTCGGCTGGTATGAGCGCGACGACGGGACCAGACTGCTCGTCTCCTGGGACGCCGTTCGCGGCCTGCGGGCGGTTGATGATCCCGCCGAACGCATTTGGCGCAGCCGGCGTTTTGCGCCGCAGGCCGACGGCTCGTTCATACGCGAACCGCGCGCGGGCGACGTCGCTGCAACCATCGACTTCCACCGCGACGGAGCGGATCAGGTCACCGGTTACACGCGCACCGATGCCGATGGAACAATCCAAGCGGCCGCGCGCCTCGTCGATCCTCCCTATGAAGTCGAACAGGTCGTCTTTCAAAATGGGGAGGTCGAACTCTACGGCACGATCTATCGCCCGCCGCCCCGATCCTCCGGCATCGGCGTCGTGATGATCCACGGATCGGGCACGAGCGATCGCAACAATCTCTGGTACGTCGCGCAAGCGGACTATCTGGCGCGCCGGGGCATCACGGTGCTCTTGCCGGACAAGCGCGGCAGCGGGCGTTCGCGAGGCGACTGGCGTACGTCGTCGCTGGATGACTTCGCGGGCGATGCGCTCGCCGCATTGTCAGTTCTTGCCGGCGGCGACGGCGAGGTCTTGAGTTCGATCGGGATGGTCGGTCTTAGCTCTGGCGGTCGCGTGGCGCCACGCGCCGCGGTGCTTGATGAGCGTGTAGCGTTCACGGTGAACGTAGTCGGATCGCTCACCACCATAAACGAGAGCCTGATCCAAGAGCTGTCAAACGACATGGGGCGTCAGCATCTGCCCGACTGGATGTTGCGCCCCTTCGCCGAGCTCAACGGAATCCTCGTACGAGACCGCAATCCCGTCTACTGGCGCCTCAACGGCGATCTGCGGCCGACCGATGATTGGCGCGCGTTAGACGGGCCTGGACTGATCATCCTTGGCGAAGAGGACGAATACGACAACGTGCCCGTAATCCGCACCGTAGCGTTGCTGGAGGAACTCAATCGCGATCGCGCACAACCCATCGACATCCGTGTGTTCGAAGGCATGGGGCACGGATTGTTCGATCCCGACGACGGTTGGATATCGGAGGACTATCTTTCGTTCTTGGCGTCGTGGATCGAGGAGAATGGGCGTTCAACGTCGTCGCATCGGTAGCGCACACGTTCGAACGACCGCGGATCTTCGCGAGTTAACCCATCAGTCAGACGATCGAGGCAGCGACCAATAGCGGCTCACGCGCTGACGATAGGCGCTATACGCTTCACCAAAGACGCGTTTGAGATGAGGCTCCTCTACTACGCGAATGTAGACATCGATGAAGACAGCAAACGCGGCCGCGAACGCCAGCGTCAGCCAAGAACCGCTGGCCAAGCCGGCGCCGACGAACATGAGCCAGTAGCCGAAATATTGCGGGTTTCGCGACCAGCGATATACGCCGCGATCGATCAACTCGTCTTCCTTGAGGCCATAAACGCGTGCGCGATCACCATAAGCGCTTCGGCCGAGAAAAATAATGTAAGCACCGATGACAAGGACAAGTCCGCCGCCCGCAGCCGTCCAATAGCTCAGCGCATAGAGAGAGCCGCGATCGATCCAGGCCATCGCGAAGGTCGCCAGAGCGTGCCCATGCATCGCGACGCCGGTCCAGATAGCTACGGGAACGGAGACGCGCCTTATCCGCTGAAAGTCGCGGATGACGAACCGCGCCATGAAGATCGACAACACCGCATTCACCGCAACATAGATCAAGAGCGCCTGTTTCATCATGCATCTCCGCTTTGACGGTGCGTGCATAAACTCTACAGTCGCTGTAGAGGCAAGCGGGAGCAGAAACGGTGACGAAGCGGCGAACGATCGGCGTCCTGTCGCGCGCGACGGGCGTTAAGGTGACGACGATCCGATACTACGAGACCATAGGTCTGATGCCGCCGCCGGAGCGTACGACAAGCGGGCAGCGCGTCTATGACGCGGACGCCCAGGCAAGACTCGCATTCATACGTCACGCCCGCGCGCTGGGCTTTCCCGTCGAGACCATCCGCGAGCTAATCGCGCTTCAAATTGATCCTGGAAGGGATTGCGACAGCGTCGATGCCGTGGCGCGCAAGCGACTCGCCGACGTGCGTGAGCGGCTTGAGCAGTTGAAGGCGCTAGAAAGAGAACTCGAGCGAATGATCAGCGCCTGCGCCGGCGGCAGAGTCGGATCATGCGCCGTCATGAGCGCGCTGGCCGATCACGGCCAATGTCTGCATGACGACCACGGGCATGCCGGCGGAGGCACGATCGCGACGGCGACGTAGATCGAGCGTCGTCGGGGCGCCAGTCCCGACATCCGCAACCGTCGAATTTCGCGCTTGCTTCTACAGCGGCTGTAGGTGCTAAGCGGCTTTTCGATCAGCCCTTGGACCGCTCGCGCTATGTCATGTGAATGTGAAGTCGCAGCTCAGCAATTCTCCGGCGTCTCCAACGCCTATCGGCGCGCATTGGTTGCCGTCATCGGCATCAATGCGGCGATGTTTTTCGTCGAAATCGCAGCGGGATTTCTCGCTCAGTCACAAGCACTGAAAGCTGATGCGCTTGATTTCGCGAGCGACACCGCGACTTACGCGATCAGCCTGGCGGTCATCGGGTCATCGATCCGGGTGCGCGCGACAGCAGCCCTCATAAAAGGCGCATCGCTAGCGCTCGTCGCGTCCTACGTGCTGATTTCGACGTTCGCCCGCGTCTTGAACGGCGCGCCGCCTGACGCCTCGGTGATGGGCGCGATCGGCGCGCTTGCTCTGACCGCCAATCTGGCGAGCGTGCTGATCCTCATTCGATGGAGAAACGGCGACGCGAACGTACGATCTGTTTGGCTTTGCTCGCGCAATGACGCGATCGGAAATGTCGCGGTCATGGGCGCGGGCGCGGCTGTTTGGGCTTCCGGAACCGCCTGGCCGGACTTGATTGTAGCGATAGCGCTGGCCGGCTTGTTCCTCCGGTCCTCATGGCTTATCATTACCCAGGCGCTCGCTGAGCGCCGGTCGTTTACCTCGCATAAAGAAGACGGGGACGAAAAGTCGGTCTGTGATGCGCTCGCTGAATAATCCACGCCGCGCGGTAGTTCATGCCCTGCTGATCGCCTTTTGGGCGCTCGCTAGCGTGTTTGCGCCAGCGCATGCGGCCAATGGCGCGCACACCAATCCGTGTGAGCACGGACAAATCGTCGCCGTTGATGACGGCCCGATCGACGCCGATCACGCTTTGCATGTCGCGCATGGCTGCGGCGGCTGCCACTTCCATGTCCTCGGCGGCACGACACCGCCGGTCCTGAGCGCCAAAACCGCCCCCCGCCAAAACGCGCCGGTCATCGACGACAATGCGATTGGACGCCTCCTCGGCGGCGTCTTCCGACCTCCACGCGCCTGACGACAGCATTCCGCGCTCCTAAGCGCGCTTTGTGTCTTGTCGTCTTCGCAGGAGGTAAGCGTGTGCATCCCACATCGCCGGCCGGAACCCTTGCATGAGGGTGTCGCCGAAATCGCGCTCATTCGAGCCCGAAAACTTCGCTATGGCGTCGCCGGGCTGATTGTCGGCGCAGCGGCGCTCGTGTCGCAAAGCGCAGCGGCGCAACAGATCGTGACGCTTGAGGAAGCCTTGGCGCGCGCGAGCCGCGCCGAACCCGGCCTCGCCGCCGCCGCTGCTGCAATCGACGCCGCCCGAGCGGGCGTCGATCAAGCCTCGGTGCGTCCCAATCCGGCGCTCTCCGTCGAGGTGGAGAACGCTCTCGGCACAGGGCCCCTCTCGGGCGTCGACAGCGCCGAGACCACGGCGACCTATGTGCACACGTTCGAGCGTGGCGGCGATCGCCGTGCACGCACAAGCGTGGCGGAAGGCGCATTGGCGATCACGCGTAGTGACGCCGTCTTGCGCCGCCTCGACCTCTTGCGCGATGTTCAAGTCGCTTATGTCGACGCGGCGGCCGCGATGGCGCAGCGCGATCTCGCCGAAGAGCTCCTCAGCATCGCGGAAGAGGTGCGGGCGTCGGTCTCTCAGCGCGTCAATTCGGCCTTGGACCCCGCTGTCGCGTTGACACGAGCAGAGCTTGAGCTCGCTTCCGCGCGCGCCGAACTGGCGACCGCGCGAAGCGCCGAGGAAACTACGCTGGAGCGTCTCGCCAGCTTTTGGGACGCGTCTGCCGCGGACTTCGTCGTCGATCTTGAAGCGTTCTACGAACCAGGCGCGCATGCGCGAGAACCGACTGCGATCGACGTCGAACGTTCTCCAGACCTCGCGCGGATTACAGCAGAACAGAGCCGCTCGGACGCTGAGGTCGAATTGGAGATCGCACGTGGCGTTCAAGACCTGGACGCCGGCGTCGGCGTTCGCCATTTCGCCGACGGCGGCGATGTCGCTCTAGTGGCGGAAATCTCCATTCCTCTTGGGATCTTCGATCGCAATCGGGGAGCCATCGCATCCGCCCGATCCGATCGATCACGACTGGCCTATGAAGCGGCTTCTTTGCGCCGTGCATTCTTGCGGGAGACGGTTCGTCTCGAACGCGAGCGAGCGACCGCTATCACGCAGATCGACGCGCTGCGCGACAGCATTATTCCGCAAGCGCAACGCGCGCTCGCCCAGGCGCGTGACGCCTATCAGCGCGGCGCGTTTTCCTCGCTCGAAGTGATCGTCGCGCAAAGAGCGCTGCACGACGCACGCGAACAGCTCGTCGAAACGCTCGCCAATTATCACCGCACCGATGCCACCCACGATCGGCTGACTGCACGCTTCGCGGCCCCGCTGCCCGGAGAGGAGTGATCCAAAATGTCCACATTTCTCAAAAGATCCATGACGCTCGCAGCGAGCGGCCTATTCGCCGTCCTGCTCGTTTCCTGCTCCGACGCAGGCGCAACGCGCAGTACGGATTCCGATCACGCAGCATCCGATCATGGCGAAGAGAATGACGGTCACGACCCGTCGGACCACGATGAGGAAGGCGACGACCACGACCACGATGAGGAAGGTGACGACCACGACGCGGAGCCAGCCGAAGGTCCGCATGGCGGCCGCCTCCTTACCGCCGACGGGCTAGAGGTCGAATTCACGATCTTTGAGTCGATCGGGTCGCCTGAGCTGCGTCTTTTCGCATTCGCAGACGGTGCGCCGCTCGATCCCGCAGCTTTGGAGGCGACCGTCGAATTGGCGCGTCTTGGAGGGCGGACCGAAACAATATCGCTCAATCCGCGAGGCGATCATCTCGTAGGCGACCAACCTGTCGCGGAACCGCATTCATTCGACGTCGTCCTGCGCGCGCGCCGAAACGGGCGTGATTACGAGTGGCGCTTCGAGTCTTACGAAGGGCGCACGACCATATCCGACGACGCGGCTGCTGCGGCCGGGATCGAAATCGTTGAAGCCGAAGCGGCCGTGATTCGAGAGACGATCGATTTGACGGGCCGCATCAGCCTGCGGCCCGAGGCGCGTGCGGTCATACGCGCGCGCTATCGCGGCGGGGTTTTGGAAACAAGCTACACGGTCGGCGATCGGGTGGTCGCGGGCGCCACGCTCGCAACGGTCGAGGCGGCGGACACTCTGCAGCGCTATGACATCGTCTCACCGATCGACGGCGTCGTCCTCGAACGGACCACGAATGTCGGCGACGTCGCGGCGGATCAGCCGCTCTACGTCATCGCTGATCTCTCGCGCTTGCAGGCGGAGTTTCACGTCTTCCCTCGCGATGTTTCGCGCGTCCGCGACGGCCAGCCTGTCAGAATTGAGAGCCTCGACGGCGTCGCGGCGGCGGATGCTTCCATCGCATCATTTCTGCCGACCGCGGAGGCCGACACTCAGACATTGATCGCGCGGGCGTTGATCAACAACGAGGATGGCGCATTCCGCCCCGGCATGACCGTGCGCGGCTCTGTCGTGATCAATGAAGAGGAAGCCGCCGTCGTCGTCGCGTCAGATGCGGTTCAGCACTGGCGCGGTCGCGATGTCGTCTTCACTCGCTTTGGCGACACATATGAGGCCCGCCCGGTCACGATCGGCCGGCGCGGAGACGGCCTGGTCGAGATCCTGGAAGGCCTCGCGCCACGCGATTTCTACGTCTTCGAAAACTCCTATCTCGTCCTCGCTGACATCGAGCGAGCCGGCGCATCACACGATCATTGAGGTCGACCATGCTCGAACGAATCATTCGTCTGTCGATCCGCCATCGTTGGATTGTCCTCGCCATCGTTCTCGGCCTTGGCGGTCTAGGCATCTGGAGCTTCCAGCGCCTGCCGATCGACGCCGTTCCCGACATCACCAATGTGCAAGTTCAAATCAACACGGAGGCGGCGGGATATTCTCCGCTCGAGGTCGAGCAGCGGGTGACTTATCCTTTGGAGACGGCCATCTCGGGTCTGCCGCGGCTCGACAACACGCGTTCACTATCGCGCTACGGCCTGTCCCAGATCACGGTCGTCTTCGAGGACGGCACGGACATTTATTTCGCTCGGCAGCTCGTCAGCGAGCGCATCCGCTCGGCTTCCGGCCAGCTTCCCGAGGGCCTCGAGCCCGAACTCGGCCCTATCGCGACGGGCTTGGGCGAGATTTTCATGTACGCGGTGGAGGCCGAGCCTGGTTCACGCATGCCCGACGGGCGCGAATGGACCCCGACCGAGCTGCGCACCGTGCAGGACTGGGTGATCCTGCCGCAATTGCGGACGGTGCCCGGCGTCACCGAAGTCAACACTATCGGCGGCTATGAGCGGCAATATCACGTCACGCCGTGGCCTGAGCGGCTCGCCGCTTATCAGCTCACAGTGGCTGACGTCATCGAGGCGCTTGAGCGCAACAATGACAATAGAGGCGCGGGCTACATCGAACGCTCGGGTCAGCAATATCTTATCCGTGTGCCCGGCCAGGCGGCCGGATCGGACGACCTGGCGCGGATCGTCATCGCCGAGCGCGAAGGCGTCGTCATCCGCGTGGGCGACGTGGCCGATGTTGGCGAAGGCCAGGAATTGCGCACGGGCGCAGCGACCCAAAACGGGCGCGAAGCGATCGTCGGCACGGTGATGATGCTCATCGGCGAAAACAGCCGCACGGTCTCAACCGCTGTTCGTGACCGCCTCGAAGAAGTGAACGAGACGCTGCCCGAAGGCGTTGTCGCGCAGCCCGTCTATGACCGCACCGCGCTGGTGGAGCGCACGATCGCGACCGTGGAGCGAAACCTGACCGAGGGCGCGCTCCTCGTCATCGTGATTCTCTTCTTGTTGTTGGGCAACATCCGCGCCGCGCTCATCACCGCAGCGGTCATTCCGCTTTCCATGCTCTTCACCTTCACGGGCATGGTCGAGCGCGGCGTATCGGGCAACCTCATGAGCCTGGGAGCGATCGATTTCGGCCTGATTGTCGATGGGGCGGTGATCATCGTGGAGAACTGCATCCGACGCTTCGCAGAGGCGCAGCATCGCCTCGGCCGTTTGTTGAGCCGTGAAGAGCGGCTCGATCTCGCCGGCGCCGCCGCCTCGGAGGTGATTCGACCGAGCGTGTTCGGCGTGTTCATCATCACGATTGTCTATGTGCCGATATTCACGCTCACCGGCGTCGAGGGGAAAATGTTCCACCCGATGGCGATCACCGTGATCATGGCGCTTTCCTCGGCGCTGCTGTTGTCGCTGACATTCGTGCCGGCCGCCGTCGCGATCTTTGTCTCCGGCAAGGTCTCAGAAAAAGAAAACGTCGCCGTGCGAGGTGTTCGGGCGGCTTATACCGTGGCGCTTGGTCTCGCCCTTCGCTTTCGCACCGTCGTCGTCGCTCTCGCCCTCGCGCTTGTCGTCGGCTCCGGCTTCCTTGCGACGCGGCTCGGAACCGAGTTCATCCCAAATCTTGATGAAGGCGATGTCGCCCTGCACGCGATGCGCATCGTCGGCACGAGTCTCAGTCAGGCGATCGATATGCAGACTGATCTCGAAAACCGGCTGGCCGAGTTCCCCGAGGTCGAGCGCGTGTTCGCCAAGATCGGCACGGCCGAAGTTGCGACCGATCCGATGCCGCCGAATGTCGCCGACACGTTCCTCATTCTACGGCCGCGATCGGAGTGGCCCGATCCGCGGCTAAGCCGAGCCGAGCTTGTCTCACGTCTTCAAGAAGCGGCTGAAGAAGTCCCGGGGAACAATTACGAGTTCACCCAGCCGATCCAGATGCGCTTTAACGAGCTCATCTCAGGCGTTCGCGCGGACGTAGCCGTCCAAGTGTTCGGCGATGATTTCGAGACGCTGATCGCGACGGCGAACGCCATTGAGGACGTGATCGCGGCCATTCCCGGCGCGGCCGACGCCCGCGTCGAGCAGGCCGCCGGCCTTCGCGTGCTGTCAGTCGTGCCAGACCGCGAACGCATGGCGCGCTACGGCATTAGCGTCGCTGACGTTCAGGACGTCGTGTCCGCAGCCCTTGGCGGCCGCGAGGCGGGGCAGATCTTCCAAGGCGATCGTCGCTTCGACATCGTAGTGCGCTTTCCTGAAAGCTTGCGCGAAGACATCGACGCTCTCGATCGCTTGCCTGTTCCCCTGCCTGACCATGCCCATGGAGCCGCTTCCTTCGTGCCCCTCGGCGAAATCGCGACTCTTGAGGTCGATGTCGGTCCCAACCAGATCAGTCGCGTGAACGGCAAAAGGCGGATCGTCGTAAGCGCGAACGTGCGCGGACGCGACTTGGGCTCATTCGTCGCCGAATTGCAGGAGCGGATTGGCGCCCAAGTCAACGTGCCGGCAGGCTACTGGCTTGAGTATGGCGGCACGTTCGAGCAGATGCAGTCGGCGCGCCAAAGACTGTCGATTGTCGTTCCTCTCGCCCTTTTGATCGTTATCGCCGTTCTGTTCCTGGACTTCGGTTCGATCAGGGACACGTTGATCGTGTTTTCCGGCGTGCCTTTCGCCGTAATCGGCGGCGTCGGCGCCCTCGCGTTGCGCGGCATCCCGCTCTCCATATCGGCGGGCGTCGGCTTCATCGCGCTGTCGGGGATCGCTGTTTTGAACGGCGTGCTCGTGGTCTCGAGCATCCGCACGCTCATCAAGGACGGCAGACCACTTCGGGACGCGGTTCGCGAAGGCTGCCTTCTTAGATTACGCCCCGTGCTCATGGCCGCGCTCGTCGCCGCGCTGGGCCTCGTGCCGATGGCGCTCAATGTCGGCGCGGGTAGCGAGGTGCAGCGACCGCTTGCGACCGTCGTGATCGGCGGCATCGCGTCATCCACTTTACTGACGCTCTTGGTGCTGCCCGCGCTCTATCTGCTGGCATTCAGAGGCAGGCGGACACATGCGTCTGAGGCTCCAGCGGCCGCGCCAGCGCCGGCTGAATAGTGAAGCGTGAATGAGGCGGCGAGCGAAGCTGGGCGTTGGCAAGTGCGAGGTGAGCCGAGACCACGATGAAGGGCCCGGTTGAGTTTGGTCGGCCGGCGTGAATGAGCTGGTTGGTCATCACTCACGAAATCCTGCCGCTTCGAAGGAGGTGGTAGCCTGGCTGGCATCGTCCAGCCAGGCGCCGCGATCGGAACGATTGGCATGCGCTGATCACGCCTCGCATTCTATCGCCGCTAGCTCCGCGTTGAAGAAACAGGAATCGTATCTCAGCGGTTCGCGATCGAGGGGCTAGGAGACCTCGCGCGTAATTCCAATGTTCGTATGATATGCGCACGCCGTCCGATGAGCACGGACAGATCTTTCGCAGAGAGCCGCCGAGTGACCCGAGCCCTATTCAACCGTCGCCTTCGTCAGCTTCACCTTTGGCTCGGCCTCGCAATCGGCGCGCAGGTCGTCATCTGGCTGGCGACGGGATTGTTCATGACGTGGTTCCCGATCGAACAGGTTCGTGGCGAGCATCTCCGTACCGAGCACGAGCCGCCAACGCTCGCGTGGGCGCCCGACCATGTCGAGTTAGCGGAAGCGATTGAGACCTCCGGCGTGTCTGCGAGCACTGCGTCGGCGATGATGCTGGACGAGACGGCCGTATGGCGGGTCAGCGCAGACGATGCGACCGTCATGATCGACGCGACGTCGGGCGAACTCATCACGCCATTGTCCGAAGACTGGGCGCGTCGCCTCGCGCAATCGAACTATCGCGGCGACGGCGCGATAGGGACGGCGACGTTCTTCGACGACCCGCCGCGCGAATATGGACGCCCCGGGCCCGCATGGCGCGTCGACTTCGATCGCCCGGACGCGGCCAGCTTCTATGTCGACGCTTCGACCGGCGACGTGCGCGCGGTTCGAACGGGTTTGTGGCGCACGTTCGATTTTATGTGGGGCCTGCACATTATGGATTGGTCGAGCCGCGAGAACTTCAATTCGTGGTGGATCAAGATGACGGCGTCGCTGGCGGTTCTGTTCGCCTTGGCCGGCGTCGGGCTGGTCGTGCTGCGTTTGGCGAGCTTCGCGAAGGCACACCGTTAATCAGACGCATTCGTCCGTACTCTGACCGCACTGCAATCTCTGTATCGGCGTGAGGACGGATCGACGCTGAACCGTGGAGCATTCGTCACCCAATCTCCTCTCCTTCGCCCGCTTTTTCCGAGGGGGCGGTCGCGCGGCTGCGTATCCCAACAAGAGCTGGTGGTCACGCAGATTGGCGAGGATCTCATCCGCGCCCTGTGACGCAAGCTCGCACATCACGAGGGAGCAAACAGATGTTGTTGAAGCCAATCATCGTCGCGGCGGCCTTCGGCCTTTCGGCGTGCGCCACGACGACAGCCTTCGCCCAGGACCCAGCCCATGAGCACGGCGGCGGTGACCGGTTCGAGCGCATGGAGGAGATGCGTGAAGCGTTCGCATCGGCGGATGACGCCGCGGAACGCCGCGCGCTCATGCACGAGCACATGGCCTTGATGCGCGAGCAGATGCACGCCTCCGAGGGCATGATGGGCGGACATGGGATGATGGCCGATGATGACGGCGCCTCGATGGAGCGGATGCACGAGCACATGTCGAACATGCATCAAATGATGATGCAGATGATGTCCCAGCACGAAATGATGATGGAGATGCAGGGACACAGCGACGAAGACTAAGAACCGCCACTCTTAGGCGCGCGACGGGCCCGGCTAGAGTTCCTCTGTCGGGCCCGTCAGTGTCGTCGCCGCCGCCACGGCGGTGAGCGCGACGGCGAACAGGATGGCGTCCGCCGACAAAGTGAGTTTGAGCAGCCTTCGTCCGTGAACGGGATTTATCTCAAGTCTCTGCGTCACCCAAACCTTGTTGATAGCGCCGAGCCCGAACGCGGACGCCGCGAGCACGACTTTCAGCGCAATCAGCCTGCCATAGGTCGTCGTCACGAGGTTCGTCAGTTGCGGCAGAAGAGTGACGACCAAAACCGCGCCTGCGGCGAGCGAAGCCGGAACGATCAAGGTCGCGATGCGGCTGAACCTCTTCATTCTGTCGAGCAGCTCGGCGTGATCAGTCCAGGCAGCGGGCCAAAGCACAATCGGCGCGGCCACCCAAAACGCGACGCCCCACAAATGGACGACCAGTGCAGCGCGCGCCGGCCAGGGCGCGCCGTCTGCGCTTGCATGCCCGGTCGCAGCGAAACTCGCGAGCATCACAGCGCCGCCGATGGCGGCCGCCACGCGCCAACGAGCAAGACCGGCGGTGAAAAGAATGATCGCGCCCGGCGCGAAAGCCGCGATGAAGCCGGATTGCGCATCGAACGCCCAACTAAGATAAGGCGGCTCACCCACCGCCGCCCAGTCGCCCGCGAGCCGGACGGCGTCGAGCAGAATGCGAAGGCCGGCGGTCGCAGCGGCGACGATCGATAGAAGCGATGCAGCGCCCAGATATCGGCGAACGCTCTGCGGAGCCGTCGTCACGCCCAAGGCTGCGAACGAAAAGCCCGCAGCGCCAAGCACAGCGGCGTAAATGGCGAGCTTTGCGAAAACGCCGATCACAGGCGCGGTCCGTCAAGCGTTCAGCGGCTCTCGGCCTCGTCCTGCTCTATCAGTGTGAAAGAGATGGAATTCGCCATGACGTGGCCGTCGTCAGACATCGCCCGCAGGATCAGCGTGTAGGAGCCGGGCGCAATGGCTGGCAGGCTGACGGCGTGGGAGGCGGCTTCCTGGCGCGCCGGCGTGAAATCCAAGGGTATGTTCTCACCACTCGCGTTTTCGAGCGTCACACGCGCAAGCGCCACTGGCGTAGAGAAATGAAAGACGCATTCGGCCGGAAGCTCGGCAATTTCGGCTCCGTCAGCGATGGTTGCATCCTCAAGGCGCGCATGCGCCAAAGCCGGCCCGCCGGAGAAAAGGCCGGGAGCGGCAAGCGCGGAGATCACCAAAGCGCGAAGCATCTTCATGCGAGTATCCTCCGAAGGCCACTAGACCGCATAGCGACTACGCAGCTCAAGCGGCCTCCCCTTCAAGGCGCGTTCAGCGCGAGGGCTCGTGCGCCGCCCTGCGTAACCACTACAGGCCAATCGGCGCTCGCAAGGGGAGGAATACGATGATTGCAACGTTACAGCGCGTTCTAGCGGCGCCTTTGTTCGCAGCCGTACTCGCGTCAGGCTGCGCGACCGCGCAAGAGCCCGAGCCGGCCCACCCTTACGCGGCCGTGCTGGAGCGCTACGCGGAGGCCATCCGCAACGAAGACCTCGACGCCATGGAAGCCGAAACGCTCGGGCACACGCGTTTCACGATCATAGAAGGCCGCGGTGCGAATTGGTCGTGGACGGAATACCGTGAGGACCACCTCACGCCCGAGTTCGAAAGCGAGCGCTTTCACATCGAGGACTATCAGATCTCCGACGTGCGTCCTTACGAGGGAACTGATCTCGGCTACGCGCTTTTCGAATTCGCGATCACCGGCACTCTGGATGGCGAGCCCTATGAACGTGAGGGCCGCGGAACAGCCGTGTTTGAAGAGACCGCCGAAGGCTGGAAGATCTGCCATCTCCAGACGTCGTGAGCGGCGCGCACGAACAGACCGGCGGCCGGACGAGCCACGGCGGGCACGACATGTCCGCCATGCTGCGCGCCAATCGCAGGGCGCTCATTTGGACGTCCTGGCTGACGGGCGTCTATTTCTTGATCGAGCTCATCGTTGGCGTTTGGATCGGCTCGATCGCGGTCATATCTGACGCCTTTCACACGTTCTCCGCGGTCGGCGGCGTGCTGATCGCGCTTGTCGCGGGGAAACTCGCCGAGCGACCTTCCGATCGCTATCGCACGTTCGGCTCCTACCGCGCCGAAATCATCGGCGCCCTCATCAACGGGTTGTTCCTATTCGCGATGGCCGTCGTCGTCATCGTCATGGGCGCAATGCGGTTGCGCCATCCAGTCGAACTGCCGCCTCTGCCCATGGTGTTGACCGCCCTCGGCGGTCTCGTCACCGAGCTGATTTCGATCCGACTGCTGTTCGCCAGCCAGCGCGAGAACCTCAATATGCGCGGCGCATTCTGGCACGTCATTCAGACATTTGTCGGCAGCCTAATCATCATCATCGCCGCCGCCGTGATCTGGCTGACCGGCTGGACACCGATCGATCCGATTCTCGGCATCGGATTCGGGTTCGTGTTGTTTTGGGCGTCGTGGACGATCTGCCGAGACGCGCTGCGCATCCTCATGGAGACCGTGCCTACGGGCGTCGACGTGGTTGCCGTGCGTGAGGCGCTTCTTTCGCTGGACGGCGTCGAGGACATCCATCACGTTCACGCCTGGGCGCTGACAAGCGGACGCAATCTCTTTTCCGCCCACATTCGCATAACCGAGAACGCAGAGCATGAAGCGGTCCTGGGGAGCGCGCATGATTTGCTACGCCTGCGCTATGGTTTCGTGTTTTCGACCTTGCAGGTGGAGCGGGCCTGTCGCTCCGATGCGGCGCCGGAACTCGATTTCGCGAGCTAGATCGGAAGCGGCAGCCTATTCGTCGATATCGAGGCGCTCGGCCAGCAATCGCCGTGCGCGAGCCACGCGCGTCTCCACTGCTTTGACAGTGACGCCGAGAGCGTCCGCGGCTTCGCCCTGGGATAGACCTTCGATCACGTTCAGCACGAACGCCTCGCGCGCGCCTTGTGGTAAACGCTCGATCTCGTGCGCAAGACGCCTGAGTTCGTCACGCGCCATGACGCGATCCTCAGTGCGCTCGTTCACGTCAGCGACATTTCGCGCGCCGGGCTCATCGAGCGGCGTGGCGCGAAAGAAGAACGCTCTGACAGCGCGACGCCGGTGACGGTCGCGACAAGCATTGACCGCGATGCGAAAGAGCCAAGCCGCCATCGGCCGTTCTGGATCGAATTTCTTGATATTGCGCCAAGCCGCGACAAAGACTTCTTGAACGACGTCCAGCGCTTCGTCGGAGTCGGCGAGATTCCGCCGCGCAACCTGATAAACGGCGTCCTTGTGCCGGCGCATCAAGGACGTGAAAGCGCGCTCATCTCCTTGGCGCGCACGCACTGCTAAATCGGCGTCGCTTTCGCCTTCGTTCGTCACGTCATTCAGCGGCGCCCATCAGGGCCCTGCTGACGCGTTGATCGAACAGCGCCGCCTGCTCTTCAGTCAGGATGGCGCGCATCTCATAGACGTGAAGCACGGTAGCGACCTGCAGTTCGCCCATGACCTGATGGACGCGCCCCACCGCGTCGCCGACTTCGGGCGCGTAGTCCGGGTTTTCGGCGATAACGTCCGCGAGCGCTCGATTGGCGGCTGTAAGCTCGGATTCAACCTCGCGCCGGCGCGCGGCGAAGCGCTCCTCGATGGCGTCAAGCGCGCGTTCTTGTTCCGCAGACAGATCAAGCCCTTCATGAACAAGCGCGTGCATGCCCGAAGAGGCGTGATCGCCGGGCGCAGCAAACAAGGTCGCGCCGAGAGCCGCACCCGCGGCTCCGGCGATGAATGCGACAAGCGCCATGATGACGATGTTGCGAAGCAGTCGCGTGCGGATTGTGCGCGACGCGATCTCAGCGGCGGTCATGATCGTTCGAGCAAGGTCGACGGCGCCAGCGGCGATGCAATGGGGAAGACCGCGAAAGCGTCCGGCTCGGACACTGCGCTGCTTTGCAGGGCTGCGCCTGCGAGCACGCCCGAAAACAATACGATTGCGCTTAGCGCCGACTGGAAGGCTCGAACCGACATTGCGGATGAGATCGCCGAGCCGAAAAACGCCCACGATCTTTCATCATCCAGGCGGCGCCACACCAGCGGCTCAATGGCGCTCAAGTCGCGATCAGGAGGCGCGTCTCTGAGCGCGCGCGCCAATTCGTCCAGGTTCTTCGTCATCGTTCTATTCCGAGACCTCCAGCCATCGCTCACATGAGACTACGCAGGAGATCGCCGCCTCCCCTCTTATGGAAACCATGCGCGAGGGCCCCCGCGCCGCCGCGCGTATTCAAAGCATGGGCTGGAAGACACGAGAATTGAAGCCGTGCACCGACGCCGCTCAGCGCCTTACGGCTTGGTCCATGACCGTGATCAGCTCGTCGATCTTCGTGCGCCGCTCGTCCTCGTCGTTCGAGGCGACGGCGTCCGCCACGCAGTTGGCGACATGATCCTTCAAGACCAGCGATTCGACGCGCGCGAGCGCTGCACGCACGGCCTGGGTCTGGGTGATCACGTCGATGCAGTAGCGATCATCGTCGATCATGCGGATCAGACCGCGGACTTGGCCCTCGATGCGGGCGAGGCGCGCACGGGCGGCTTTTCGGGTTTCAGGCTTCATGCCTTGAACTATACCCCCATTGGGTATAAATGTAATACCCCACAGGGGTATATTGCCCTACAAGGAGGAAACGATGTCCGAAACGGTTTCTCGTATTCCGCTATGGCCCGCTGGCTGGGCCTTGTCCGCCGCCCTGGCGGTCACCTTCGTTCTCTGCGCCGGCTTCGAGCTCCTCATTCCGAATTTTCCCGTCGCGCATGCATGGGTCGAGGTGTTCACAGCCCGGCCGGTCACCTCAGCGCTCGGCTGGATCGAGGGCATCGTCGGCAGCATCGCGTTTGGATGGCTGTTCGCGGCGATTCTCGCGGTCGTCTTCAACCGCCTCGCACGTCGTTAGGCGAGTGAGCCGGGAGCGCGTCATGAACGAGAATTCGCATCGCCATGACCATAGCTGTCACGCAAGCGAAAGCGCCGCGCCAGCGAGCGCAGAGTTCGATCTGATCCCTCCCGGCTATTCCGGCCCGGTTTATACGTGCCCGATGCACCCTGAAGTGCGCCAGCCGGAACCAGGGGCCTGCCCACTGTGCGGCATGGCGCTGGAGCACGAAGCGCCGAGCGCGGATGATGCTCCCAATCCAGAGCTGATCGACATGACGCGGCGGTTCTGGATCGGGCTCGTGCTCGCCGTTCCCGTGCTGCTGCTCGAGAATATCGGCATGGCGTTCGACATCAGCGCCGTCATTCCGCGCCAGGCGTCGAACTGGGTCCAGCTCCTCTTCGCCACGCCGGTCGTGTTCTGGGCCGGCGCGCCGTTCTTCGCGCGCGGCTGGCGGTCCCTGCAGACACGCGCGCTCAACATGTTCACGCTTGTCGCCATGGGCGTGGGCGTCGCCTGGACCTACAGCTTCGTCGCAACGTTCGCGCCGGGTCTGTTCCCTGACGCCTTCCGCCACGGCGGCGCTGTGAACGTCTATTTCGAGGCCGCCGCGGTCATCACCGTTCTTGTTCTGCTCGGCCAGGTGCTCGAACTGCGCGCGCGCGAGCGCACGAGCGGGGCGATCAAGGCGCTGCTCAACCTCGCGCCGAAGACCGCGCGCCGGCTTCGAGCGGATGGAACCGACGAGGAGATCGCGCTCGAACACGTCCAGGCCGGCGATGTCCTGCGCGTACGCCCCGGCGAGAGCGTGCCCGTCGACGGCCGTATTCATGAAGGCCAAAGCGCGGTCGATGAATCCATGGTCACCGGAGAGGCAATGCCGGTGGCCAAGGCGGCGGACGATTCCGTGATCGGCGGGACCATCAACCAGACCGGCTCGTTCACGATGACTGCGGAGAAAGTCGGCGCGGATACGGTGCTCGCGCAGATCGTGCATATGGTCGCGCAGGCCCAGCGCAGCCGCGCGCCGGTTCAGCGCGTCGTCGATCAGGTCTCGGCGGTCTTCGTGCCGGCGGTGATCCTCGCCGCGATCCTCGCTTTTGCGGCGTGGTCGATCTTCGGCCCTGAGCCGCGGCTGACATTCGGCCTCGTCGCAGCAGTTTCGGTGCTCATCATCGCGTGCCCATGCGCGCTGGGTCTTGCGACGCCGATGTCGATCATGGTCGGCGTCGGCCGCGGCGCGGGCGCCGGCGTGCTGATCAAGAACGCCGAAGCGCTGGAGCGGCTGGAAAAGGTAGACACGCTGATCGTCGACAAGACCGGCACGCTCACCGAAGGCCGGCCCAAGGTCGTCGCCGTTCACGCGCTGTCGGACATAAGCGAAGACGAGATCCTCAGTGTCGCCGGAAGCCTCGAGAAATCGAGCGAACATCCGCTCGCGGCCGCGATCCTGACCGCGGCGCAAGAGGCGGGCGCCTCATTGACCGACGTGGAAGACTTCGACGCGCCGACCGGCAAAGGCGTGACGGGCCGCATCGGCGATCTCCATGTCGCCCTTGGCAACGCACGCTTGATGGACGAGCTTGGCGTCGGCCATGAAGAACACGACGATCTAGGCGACAGCCGCCGCGCCGATGGCGCGACGGTCGTCTATGTCGCGATCGGCGGCTCGCTCGCCGGGCTCATCGAGATCGCCGATCCGATCAAGGCGACCACGCCGCAAGCCATCGCAGCGCTCCTCGAAGAAGGCGTGCGCGTCGTCATGATGACCGGTGACAATCCGCGTTCGGCTGAAGCGGTCGCGGCCAAGCTTGGCATTAATGAGGTGCACGCGGGCGTCTTACCCGAGGGCAAGGCCGATGTCGTCGAGCAGCTGCGCTCGGACGGCCGGATCGTCGCCATGGCCGGAGACGGCGTGAACGACGCGCCCGCGCTCGCGGCGGCTGATGTCGGGATCGCCATGGGATCGGGTACCGACATCGCGATGCAAAGCGCGGGCGTCACGCTCGTGCGCGGCGATCTGACCGCGATCGTGCGCGCCCGGCGTCTGTCGCGCGCGACAATGCGCAACATCCGCCAGAACCTGTTCTTCGCCTTCGCCTACAACTCGGCGGGCGTGCCGATCGCGGCGGGCGTTCTCTATCCATTCATCGGCGTGCTTTTGAGCCCGATGATCGCCGCGGCCGCCATGGCGCTCTCCTCCGTCAGCGTAATCACGAACGCGTCGCGGCTGCGCGGCGCGCGACTGTGATGCCGCGTCGAACCCGCCAATGAGCAAAGCAAAGCGATGTCCGACCAAGCGACGGCGTCCCGACCGAAGCGGTGTCCGTTCTGCCGCATGTCGACCACCATTCGCTTCGCGCGTGTTTGGTTGTGTCTGACTTGCCACGATCAGCTCTACGATTTCTTCCGGGCGTCCGTCGTCCAGGGAATTGTCGCCTTTGCATTCGGCTTGGGCCTGCTCTTCTTTCTTGTCGAAGAAGTGCTGCTCTTCGCGGCGCTCGTTTTCATAAAACACAGATTTCCGCCTCCCTGGGAGCGCCACGGTTGAGCGGATATGCAGACGGCGGCTACGCGAAAGGCTCGTGGAATGTCACAAAACGCTAACGCGTCCTACATCGCGCCGCTGCGCTTCAAGTGGCTGACCGGCGCCTATGATGTGATCGTCCGCGTCACGACCCTGGACGCGGTCTGGCGGCCGAAGCTGATCGCCCAGATCGGCGCGCAGGCCGGTCATCGCGTTCTCGATCTAGGATGCGGCACCGGCGACATCGCGCTTCAACTCAAGAAAGCAAACCCCAACGTAGAGGTCGTCGGTCTCGACGCCGATGCGACCGCATTGCGCATCGCGCGCGAAAAGGCGCACCGGACAGGCGCCGAGATATCATTCGAGCAGTCCCTGTTCGATGACGCGTCTTTTGAGCCGGGCTCTTTCAACCGCGTGGCGTCGAGCCTCGTCTTTCACCACCTCGAACCAGACGCGAAGGCGCGCACGCTCGCGCGGGTCAAAGAATGGCTGAAGCCGGACGGCGAACTCCACATCGCCGATTGGGGCCGCGCGCGCTTTCCCTGGCAGCGGCTCGGCTTCTTCCTGGTCCAGCTTCTCGACGGCTTCTCCAACACGCAAGACCATGTCCGCGTCGGTCTTAAACCCCTCCTACGCGAGGCCGGCTTCGTCGACGTTGCGGAGACTCACCGTCAGACAACGCCTCTCGGCGTGATCTCGCTCTATCGCGCGCGGCGCAACCTCTTAAACGCGGCGAGTCTACCGCGTTAGCGCAGCCGCGTGCGTCGCTCGGCCCGTTTGCTGAATAGTGCGAGCCACGTGGAGCGCAAGCGCTCGCCGGTGACGGTCTTGAGCCCAAGGCTCGGCTTTTCGACATAGCTCCAAGAAAGACCGGATATCGCTAAAGTCGCGGGCACTGTGAAGACGGCTACTTCCAGCGGTGTGGCGGAGCGATCGAAGAAGACGACCAGCTGCATCATTGGGTAGTGCCAAATATAGATGCCGTACGACCAATCGGGAATCCTCGCTCCGGTCGGGGCGCCGCCCAATCTCGCGAAGCCGATCCAGAACAGCGTTGAGGCGATCGCGAGGTTCATTGCGACCTCCGCGACCGGCTGGCTGCCGAGAAGCAGCCATGCAGGCGTCGCCAAGACGGCGATGATCGGCGCCAGCGGCAGCCGGTGACGAGAGGCGTGTACGAACATGCCCAGACTGAACGCGCTCGCCAAACGCGCGCCGCTCATCAGCATGGGCGGCGCGTCGGTCCATCCGTAACGCAAAGCCAAGTAGGCGAGCGTAGCTGCGACGAATAGAAAGAGGTGAGAACGCCAGCCCCAGAACAGGCGGAAAAAGAACAATACGCCCGCCGCGACATAAGCGAGCACTTCGTATCGCAGCGTCCAGAGCGTCGCCGAAAACTCGCCGGGCCACGGATTGTCAGTGAAGATGCCCGCAGGTCCCTGCGAGGTGTCCATGAAGGCCAGGACGTTGACTGGATAGAGCCAAGTCTGGGCGCTGCTCCAATAGGCGCTCAGCGTCAAATCGCTGGCCACGGGGCCGACCACGAGGACCGCTCCGAGGGATAGAAAAACCAAAGCCGGAAGGATGCGCAGCGCCCGCGCCGCGGCGTATACGAACGGATCAGCGCGCCGCTCGAGGCTGTCGGCGATCAAGAAGCCGCTGAGCACGAAGAACGCATTGACCGCTGCATAGCCGATCGACCAGCCATTCACGGCAACGGGCGAAGGCAAGATCGGTCCAATCGTGACGACGACAGCGTGCTCGACCATCACCGCGCTCGCCAAAACCCAACGAATGGGAGTCAGCCTATTTTCGCGGCCGACATACGCCGCGCCGATCGTGGTGAATTTCCGCATGCGCCCGCCGATGATTCGCCCTATGCGGATACGCGTGGACGCGCGCGACCCCTCCCCGTCGGTGCGCTTGACTGCAAAACTTCGAGCTAAAGGAGTTCGAGCGCGACGCCGCCATTCGAGAGTGCGTGAGACACGCCGCGCATCACGCGATTTGGCGCAAACGTGTGTGGTCGCCTGAACGGCCAGTCATTAACGAAATGTTACCGCGGCGAGAGCGAGGGATCGGTCATCGAACCGCGTAGTCTCGACTATGCCCAGCTGACTGGCTTCATGATCATGTCATTCGCCGCAATCTTGCTCGCTGCAAACCTGAGTTTCGTCTCCCCCGAAACGGGTGCCGTTGAGGCGCTGCTCGACGATCTGCGCGAGCATCCCGCCCTATCGGCCTATGAATCGGATGCATCCGCCGCACACAATAATGCAGCGGGTCAGATGGGACTGCCCAATCCTCGCGTCAGCGTCGGCGTCAACAACGTGCCCGTGACCGATCCCTTGCAGTTCGACGAGTTCCTGCCGAGCAATCGATCCGTGACGTTCAGCCAGGAAATCCCCAGCCGCGGCCTGCGCGGCGCACGCTCCGATCGCGAGCGCGCCGGCGCCGAAATCGCCCACGCGCGACGTACGGCTCACTACGACCTCCTCGCGAGCGAATTGCTCGTCTCATTGGCCGAATTACGTACCGCTGACGAGATCATTGCGCTCATCGCGGCCCAGTTGGAAATCCTCGACGAGCTCGAGGCAACGCTCGAAGGCGAGGTTGATGCAGGCCGCCCCGTCTTCGCTGATCTATCAGATGTCGACGCCGATCGCGCAGAGGCCGATGAGCGCCTCGCCGAGGCCGAAAGCATGCGCGCACAAGCGATGAGCCGCATCCATCGTCTGGTCGGTCCGCTCGAAGGGACCGCGCCTATGATCGAGGCGATCGAGCCGCCGTCCGAGCCTGCTCAGGCGGGCTTCCACTCTGTTCGCGTCGCTCAGGCGCTTGCGCGCGCGGCGGATGCGGGCGTGGCCGTGCGCGAGCGCGACTACGATATCTCCTACGGGGTCAGCGTGAGCTATCTCCAGCGAGAAGACGGCGCCAACTTCGCCGGCGATGATTGGGTGTCCGTCCAGCTGGGCCTTTCGATTCCGCTTTGGTCGCGCTGGAACCAGACGCCCCGCCTGGAGGCTGCGCGCGACGGCGCCAGCGCGGCCCGGTTGCGCATCGCTGACGCCTCTCGAACCGCGGGCGACGCCTTTCGCGCCGCGGCCGCCGAGCACGCCGCCGCTGTTCGCGCCGCCTCCTCGCTGGAGCGCCGCGATCGTGCGCTCGACGGCGTCGCCGCCGCCGCGCAGCGCCAATATGAAAGCGCCGCCGGGCCAATTTCGCCGGTCTTGGATGCGCGCATCAATCAGATCGACGTGCGCATCAGTCGCCACTTGCAGCGCCTCGCCGCCGATCGCGCCGCAGCGCGCATGAGCAGCCTCATCGCGGGAACCGAATGAGACGTTCAATCCTCGCCGCCTTTGTTTGCGTCGCCTTCCTCGCTGCGCCAACCGTGCTGGCGCCGGCGCCGGCTGTTGCACAGGAGGCCGAGGCGACCGGGCAGCTCTACACCTGCCCGATGCATCCCCACTACATTGCGGATCAGGACGGGACCTGTCCGATCTGCGGCATGGACCTCGTCCCGGTCGAGGAAGCCGACGCGCTCGCTCCTTCCGATGATGGCGCATCTCCGCCGCGGGCCGTCGTCACCGTGGCGTCCGAGATCATTCAGACGATCGGCGTTCAGATCGAGCCAGTCGAGATCGCACTGTTCGGCGGCGAGGTGCGCAGCTTCGCGGCCGTTTCCGCCAACCCTCGAACCCAGGCGGCGATCACGAGCCGCGTCGAGGGCTGGATCGAACGCCTCGCCGTGCGCGCCGTCGGCGATCCGGTCGAAGCCGGGGACCTTTTGTTCGAGCTCTACAGCCCTGAACTCGTCGCAGCCCAACAAGACTACCTCGCCGCGCGCGGATCAAGCGCCAGCCGCGCGCGCGCCGCGGCGCGCCGGCTCGAAGCGCTGGGCATGCAGACGGCCACGATCGAACGCCTGCGAGACAGCGGCGAAGCGATGGAGCTCGTGCCCATATTCGCACAGGCCTCGGGGCTGGTCGCCGAAATCGACGTCGTGGAGGGGAGCTATGTCGCGTCCGGCGCCGGCATACTCACGCTTCAGGATTATTCAGAGCTCTGGCTGATCGCCTCCGTGCCCGAGCAGGATTTGCAGTTTCTCGAGCCCGGCGCGCCTGCGAGGGTCGGCTTTCCGAGCGCGGACATGCCTGACGTCGAAACGACACTAGACTACATCTACCCCACGCTGGACGCCCGCACGCGGACAGCGGACGTGCGCCTCGTCATCGACAATACCGCCGGCGAAATCCGGCCCGGCGCCTATGCCGACATCGTCTTTCAGGCCGGTCGCGAGCGTCGTCTGTCCGTGTCGAGCGACGCCGTTTTGCGAGACGGTTCCGGCGCCCGCGTCGTGGTCTCGCTCGGCGGCGGACGCTTTCAGCCGCGTGTCGTCGAGACCGGGTTGGAAAGCGGCGGCCGCACCGAGATCTTGTCGGGATTGGAAGCCGGAGAAATGATTGTCGTTTCCGGCCAGTTCCTCTTGGACTCCGAGAGTTCGCTCAGAGAGACGTTCCGCCGGCTTGAACGTCAGAACCTCCCCCTTTCGCTCATATCGCTGTCGGATGTTGAGCTGTCGACGATCGATCATGTCATCGACGCCGCCCTCTATGTCCATGAAGCGCTCGTCGATGGATTCGACGTCCAATCCGATCTTCTGCAGGTCGCCGTCGATTCCGCGCTTTACCTCGAGGGCCGTTATCCCGACACGCGCCTGGCCCGCGTCATGGAGGCGACTAGACCGCCACTTGCGGCTGCAGGCGCAGCGCGCACGGAAACCGAGCTTCACGATGCGCTCGCCAGTCTCATCGCCGCTCTGGAGCCATGGCTGCTCGAAGGCCGTCCGCAACGCTACGCGGAACTTGGCGTGGTCCTTTTCGAGGACACGGCCAGCGGTCGCCGCTGGCTCCAAGAGGGCGAACGCGCGGCCAATCCCTTCAACGCCGGCGAAGCTGCACCAATCGAGTGGCCTCAAATAAGCGACGCCGCAGCGACCGAAGACGCCGCCTCAAACGATGACGATGAAGACGCGGCGCGGGCTGCGCTTACTCATGACCACTGATACCGAACTTAGAGATCCGACCGAAAGCTGGGTCGCCAAGCTGATCGCGTGGTCGGTCGGCAATCGGCTTCTCGTCCTTTTCGGCGCGGCGCTGCTTCTGGTGGCGGGCGTGCGCGCGGTCGAGCGCATACCGCTCGACGCCATTCCCGACATGTCCGACACGCAGGTCATCATCCGCACGGATTTCCCCGGCCAAAGTCCACAGGTCGTTGAAGACCTCGTCACCTATCCCCTCGCCTCGACTTTGCTAGGTCTGCCGCGAACCCAAGACGTGCGCGGTTTTTCCATGTTCGGCACGTCGTTCGTGTACGTAGTATTTGAGGACGGCGTGGATCAATATTGGGCGCGATCGCGGGTCGTCGAGGCGCTTTCGCGCATCCAGGGCGATTTGCCGTCCTCCGCACGCCCGCAGCTCGGCCCCGACGCCACGGGTGTTGGCTGGGTTTTTCAGTACGCGCTTATTGATCGGACCGGCGAGCGTGACCTGGCCGATCTCCGAGCCGTGCAGGATTGGTTTCTGCGCTTCGAGCTGGCGGCCGTGCCCGGCGTCGCCGAGGTGGCCTCCGTCGGCGGATACGTTCGCGAATATCAGGTTCTGCTCGATCCCAACCGCTTGCGCGCTTTCGACATCCCGATCAGCCGCGTCATCGAAGCCGTGCGCGCGGCCTCGCGCGAAACGAGCGGCCGCATCATCGAACAGGCCGAAACCGAGTTCTTCGTGCGCTCCTACGGCTATGTCAGCGATCGCGACGATTTAGAACAAGTCGTTGTCGCAGCGGTCGAGGGCACCCCCATTCGCCTCGGTGATCTCGGCCGCGTCGTCGAAGGGCCAGGGCTGCGTCGCGGCGTCACCGAGCTCAACGGCGAAGGCGAGGTCGTCGCGGGCATCGTCGTGATGCGGTCCGGCGAAAACGCGCTGACCGTTATCGAGGCCGTGCGCGAACGCTTGCAGGACCTCGAAGACGGACTGCCGGACGGCGTCGAAATAATCACCGTCTATGACCGTGCGCCGCTGATCGAAGGAGCTGTCGATTATTTGCGCCACAAGCTGTTCGAGGAAGGCATAGCCGTCGCGCTCGTCGTCTTCATATTCCTCCTCCACGTGCGCTCCGCCTTTGTCGCGATCATCACGCTGCCGCTCGGTGTTCTGGCGGCATTCATCGTCATGCAGGCGCAGGGCGTGACCGCGAACATCATGTCCCTGGGCGGTATCGCCATTGCGATCGGGGCGATGGTCGACGCCTCCATCGTGATGGTCGAGAACGCCAATCGCCGCTTGGCGGAGCTGCCGGACGACGCCTCGCCCCAAGACGGCAACGCCGCCCGGCTGCGCGCGGCCCAGGAGGTCGGTCCGGGGCTGTTCTTCTCGCTACTGATCATCACCGCTTCGTTCCTGCCGGTCTTCGCGTTGACGGGCGAGAGCTACCGCCTTTTCTCGCCTCTCGCTTACACCAAGACTTACGCAATGGCGTTCGCCGCCGGGCTTTCGGTGACGCTCGTTCCCGTGCTGATCATGCTCCTCGTGAGAGGACGCCAGCGGCCCGAAACGGCCAATCCGATCATGGCCGTCTTGATCGCGGTTTACCGGCCCATCCTGCGCGCAGCACTGAGGTTTCGCTGGCTAACGCTGGCTTTCACGCTCGGTCTGCTCGCCAGCGCCGCGATCCCGCTGACGCGTCTGGGCGGCGAGTTCATGCCGCCGCTCTACGAAGGCGAGCTTCTCTACATGCCGACGACCCTTCCCGGCGTATCGGTGAGCCGGGCGCGCGACATCCTCGCTCAGACCAACCGTTTGATAATGACCGTGCCGGAGGTCGAACTCGCCTTTGGCAAGGTCGGCCGCGCCGACACCGCGACCGATCCCGCGCCGCTTTCCATGATCGAGACCTGGATTCGTTTGCGGCCGCGCGATGAGTGGCGCGTGGGCGTGACGCCGGAGACGCTGATCGAAGAACTTGACGCCCGCGTGCGCATGCCCGGCCTCGTGAATTCCTGGGGCTACCCGATCCGCATTCGCATGGACATGATCTCGACAGGCATCCGCACGCCCGTGGGCATCAAAATCACCGGCCCGAACCTGGAGACGATCGAGCGCATCGCAGCGGAAGTCGAGGCGGCGGTGCGCAGCGTTCCCGGCACGCGGTCAGCCTTTGCTGATCGCACGACCGGCGGGCGTTATCTGGAAATTAATCCCGACCGAAACGCACTCGCGCGTCACGGCGTGGATCTGGGCACCGTGCAAATGGTCGTCGAGACTGCGCTTGGCGGCTTGCCCGTCGCGGAGAGCGTGCAAGGGCGCGAGCGCTACGACATTATGATCCGCTATGATCGCCCGTTCCGCGAGACGGCCGGCGCGCTCGACGACATCCTCGTGCCGACGCCGGCAGGCGCACATGTGCCCTTGGGCGAGTTGGCCTCGATCGAGTTTGCCGACGGCCCGCCCGTCATTCGCTCGGAGAATGCGCGATTGACCGGCTGGGTGTTCGTCGATGTCGTCGGTCGCGACATCGCCGGCTATGTCGCCGACGCGGACGCGCGTGTGGACGAAGAGGTCGAGCTGCCGGCCGATTATGCCATCGATTGGTCGGGGCAATTCGAACAGATGATCGAGGCCCGCGAGCGCTTGTCCTTCGCGATCCCGGCCGCCATCGCCATCATCTTCGTCCTCCTCATGCTTCATTTCGGCCGCTTGGATCGGACGCTGCTCATCATGGCGTCGCTGCCTTTCGCGCTGATCGGAGGCCTCTGGTCGGTCTGGCTGGCCGGCTACGACATGTCGGTCGCGGTCGCAGTCGGCTTCATCGCTCTGGGCGGCATTGCGGTGGAGACCGCCGTCGTCATGTTGATCTATCTCGACCAGCAGGTGCGGGAGACCTCGCCCGCCGACCGTGGCGCATTGACCAAGGCCGTTATGAGCGGCGCGGTCATGCGCCTGCGGCCGAAGCTGATGACGGTGCTCGCCATCTTCGCGGGTCTTGCGCCCATCTTCTTCACCGACGGCTTGGGCGCCGACGTCATGCGCCGCATCGCGCTGCCGATGGTCGGCGGCATGATCACAACGACGGTGCTCACGCTCGTCGTCCTGCCCGTTCTATACTTCGTCTGGGAAGCCCGGAGACAGCGCCTGGCCGGCGCGACCTCGCCGCCGGCGGACGATACCCACCTCGCCCAATCACTAGGAGCCTGACATGCCTGTTTCACTCCGCATCGCCGCCATGGCCGGATCGCTGATCGTTTTCGCGGGCTGCTCGAACGCCAACGAGATGGACCAGTCGCACGCGGATAACGGCGCGCATCGCGACGAGATGGCGAATGATCACGACGCCATGACGGATGACGAGATGACCGACGAGGGCGCATCCTATGGGCACGGCGGAATCGATCTCGGCGCCGGGGACGCCAGCGAGGCGACTGCGCTTGGAACCATCAACGCCGTCGACGCTGAGGCAGGCTCGATCAACATCACGCATCCGCCGATGCCCGAGATCGGCTGGCCGGCTATGACGATGGACGTCCCGGTCACGCGCCGCGTCGATCTTTCGGCGTTCGAAGCAGGCCAGGACGTGAACTTCACCATCCGCCGCGGCCGCGACGATGTGTTCCGCGTCGTGGAGATAGAGCCCGCGGAGACGGAGTGAGCGCATTTGGCGAGCCGGCGGCGCTCCGCGCTACCTAGTCATTGGTCCGAGGCGAGGCCGGCTTGCACCACACAATGCCTGGACGGCGAGTTAAGCCTTGAAATCACAGTTCGTGATCGCAAGTCAGGGCCGCGGTCAGTTTGCTCATTCGCAACGGGTCCCTGCGGTGACGGGACCTCGCTGGGATCGCCGAATGAAGCGTCCAACACTTCCATGGCATCGTCGCGCTCGAGCTGAACCGCCAACTGGCGGCGGCGTGCAAGCTTGGCGCAGTCATGGAGTGTGGGGACCCTCGTCGTCGTAGGGCGGCGGCCGCCGTGCAATTAGAGTTCAAACGATCGCTTTAGCTTGCCGCAGCGCCGAGCGATCTGATCGGCCAAGCGAACCAAGATCGGAGAATCAAGTCCGGCCGCCTGGCATGAGTTGAGCACACTCGCTGCGGCGTCCGGCGCGGCATTGAGCAATTTTGTGAGTTGGTCGACGAGTTCGTCGAAGGGATAGCCACATTCGTCGGCGGCTTTTTCCCAGTCTCGCAGAGCAATCGCTCGCCACTTGTTCTGTCCGCCCACTGACATGGCGAGCTTGCGAGACCCGTCGAGGCGGGACTCATACGGCAGCACCGAGTTGATGTCGTAGAGAGGCGCAAGCCGATAGTGGCTGTGATCTATCAAAACGGAGTAGTTCTTGGCGTGAGCGTCCGTGCCAAGAATGATGAAGTTGTAGAGGCATGCGGCCATGAAACGGCGCCGGTCCGCCGTCGGGCGACCGGAGCCCGAGAGCAACGCCATGATGGCCTTCATGCCGGGCCCGCCATCCTCCTGATACTTTCTGACGGGTTCAACGCCTAAGGCCTGGCACATGTCCTCTTGGTGGATGCGAACGACCGAGCCGCCGGTTTCGGTGAGCTCGAGGACGCGTGCTCCCCTGCGCCGCTGGCGATCGTAGCGCCAGACGACGATGTTGGGCTTGTCGTGAATGCGAACGATCTCAGAGCGGCACGCAGACAATCCCAAGCGCTCCGCGAGTCGCAGGCAGAAATGTTCATTCTCGACCTGTGCGTCCAGCCAGGGGATGGGCGGCTTGATGATGTGCGTTGACGGCGTGCGCCCGCGCGGCTCGTACCACTTGTTGTTGACCCAGTAGACGGCCTTTTTGGCCTGGACGCCGCCGAGGCTGAAGCGACCGGCGTCCTCGGTGATGGGCAGAGCGCCCGGATTGGTCTTGAGTTCGTCGAGGTAGCGGCCGAGGCGCGCCTCTGGAATGAGCGCAGTTCCTTGCCGGCGTTTGAGCTCATTCAAGCGATCTGGCGGCACGACCTGGACGGCGCCCGCGAGGTCCTCGCCCATGGCGGCTGCGAGCTTGAAGGCTGTAGTCGAAGAAAGACCGTAATGGCGTGCGATGGCGCGACGGGCCGCATCGCTTTCGGGAAGGAGCCCGTTGAGATAGGCGTGAGCGACATGATGGCTGTGTTCCCTGAGCGCCAGCGGCATGGACAAGGACAGCGGAAAGGCGTCGATGCGCGCCATCCACTCGTCTGTATAACAAAACGACAACCGGCCGTTCCGTGCCTGTCGGAGGAACCCGAGCACGGTCTCATTGACGAGGACGACGAGTTCCTTATCCATCGACGATGTCGTCAATTATCGAGCGCGGCGAAATCGACTGCGCGGAGCGATCTTCTCGGCCGGGGTGGGTGATGGAGACCGTAAATCCTAGTTCGTTGAGCGCGCGCAATACCAATCCCAATTGAACTGTCGGCTTGCCGTTCTCTAGGTGCGAAACCCACCTCTGCGACGTCTGAAGTTGTTGCGCGAGCTCGGACTGATTGAGACCATTTTCAGTTCGGAAATTCCGTATGAGCGCGCCGAGGTCCTGCGGGCGAGAGATCTTCATGACGCATTTCCATATAACCGATCGATCATATCATTCATATGATGACCGATCGGTTATAAGTCAAGCAGTATGATCGATCGGTTATGAAGCTAAACTTTTGATCGATCGATCATAGAGCGCATCGCCATTGCGACAATCGATTTAGCTTGGGCCTTGATAGGTCTGCTCAGGCAGCCCCTCGATCCAGCGCTGAATGTCAGAGGCGCGCCAGCGCACGCTCGCCGTTCCGTCCTTGCGCGGCGGCGGAAAGCCGCCCGCGCGCACCTTGCGCCACAGGGTCGTGCGGCTGCGATAGCCGGTGAGCGCCAGCACGTCGGCCACCGTTAGCAGCCGGTCGAATGGTACGGCGTCACTGCTCATCGCCGCGCTCCGCCGTCTTGCGCATGCGCTTGAAGTCGCGATCGCTGGCTAGGAACGCGCGCACTATGGAGGGAACGAGTTCGGCCGGCGGAACGGGTTCGCCATAGGTGCGCGCATAGAGTTCCGCATTGAGCGCCAAGTCGGCGTGATCCCGTGGCGGAAAGCTCGCGGTTAGCTTCACGGGCGTGCGGTCGGGCAGTCGTTCGAGCTTCATGGGTACCCTCCTCAACTCTGATAGGGCCGCAGAACGAGGTCGCGGTGGACGATGACGCGCAGCGGCCAGCCTGGACGGATGGTGATGGTCGGCTGGATCGAGAGCGCACGGTTGACGATGCGCTGGCCGGCCTGATCGCCCGAACTCTGAGCGGCCTCGCGCATGGCGCGCACGAGATCGCTTTCGTCATCGAAGGTGAGCTCTGTCCCGACGCCCAAGAGCGTCGACAGCGCCACGCCCTGCAGGAGCCGCCAGGTGTGGTGGTCGACCTCATCTTCGAGGCCCGCGTAACCGGAGGCGTCCGTCGCCGGCAGATTGTCGAGGACCATGGAGGCGCCGTCCGGGAAGACGATGCGCCACCAGGCCAAGAGCGCCCTCTCCTGGCCAAACGCGACGACGCTGTCATAGGCGCCGATGAGGCGCGCGCCCTGCGGAATGAGGAGATGGCGGCCCGTGGGCGTGTCGTAGACATTCTCGGTCACCTGGGCGATGACCGTGCCCGGCAGGTCGGAATTCACGCCCGTGACGAGGCTCGCCGGGATCACCGCGCCGGCCATGACGACATAGGGCGAAACCGGCTCCTCGAGGGCGTGGCCGTTGATGACAGAGTCGTCGATGTCGCGGTCGAGAAAAGCCTCCCCGCGCGTGGGCGCGAGCGGATCGGCGGCGCCGGGCTCGGCGAGGGCGTCGGCTCCGATCGGATAGGCGAAAGGCGAAGCGAGCGCGTCGAAGCCGCGATCGGCTGAGGGCTCTGTCCGCGCGCCGGCGCCCGCATTGGCGAGCTGGAAGAAGACGCCGGACTCGCGCGCGGCCTCGGCGATCTGGGCGGCGCGCAGGCGCGCCTCGCGTTCGGCGTCAAGCTCGGCGCTCGGCCGGAAGGGCGCGGGCTCCAGCGCCGGCGGCGGCGCGGTCTCCAGTTCGGCGGCGAGGATGGCCGAGCCGAGATCGCCCGGCAGCGGCGGCCCTAGCGCCGGCGGCAGGTCGGCGTAGCTCGCCGGCAGCGCCGCGAGGCCGTCGGCGCGGGCGACGTGACGAACATTGTATAGTTCGCGGCCAGCCTCCCCGCCCCTGACCCGCGGCGGCGACAGCGCCACCGTCATGGACGCGGCGAGCAGCACCGCGACGCCGGCGGCTGCGACGATCAGCGCCTTGCGGTTGAACCGCCTGACGGGCCGCGGCTGCGCGCGCAGCTCGAGCGGGTCGGAGGCCTCGGCCGCGCTCATGATCGGCGCCCGCCGATGTCGGCGCGCTGGATGCGCACGATTTGCTGCGGCTCCGTTCCAAGCCGTAGCTCGGCGGCGGCGAAGAGCCGGTCGACGACGTAGAAGCGGCCGCGAACGCGGTAGTTCACGAGTTCGGCCTCGCCGTCGGGCCCGAGCACGAAGAGCGGCGGCGCCTCGCCCTGATCGATGCGCGCGGGGAACTGGATGTAGACCTTGTGGCCGTCGTCGAAGGCGCGCAGCGGCCGCCAGGCGGGATCGTCGCCAGAGATGACGTAACGGAAGCGCAGCTGCTCGAGCGCGACCTCGCGCGCGGCGACGCCGTCGCGGGCCCGCAGGGCGCGGACATTGCCGGCGGCGCGCCGGCGCAGCTCGTCCTGAGGATAGCGCCAGGAGATCGAGGCCATGTAGGTCTCGCGATAGCTCGTCATTTCGAGGTGATAGGCGCGCCGGTTCGTGGTGATGACGAGATTGGTCCGCAGGCCCGATTGGACCGGCTTGACGAGGATGTGGGCCTGATCGCCGTCGGGATGCCCGGAGATGGTGTCACCGACGATCCAGCGCACGGTGTCGCCTGCCGAGACGGATATCAGCTCCTCGCCCGGCTGAAGTGCTACGTCGGTGACCTGCTCGGGCGCGCCATAGAGCTGATAGAGCGCGCCCGGCGTGTAAGGATAGATTTGGACCGCGTTGAGATAGCCCTCGAGCGAGGGCTGCATGCGCGCCGTCTCGTTGGCGAGATCTATGCGCCCGGCGGCCGTGCGCGGCTCGGGCCGGCCTTCGAGCTCTTCCTCGATGGGCATGAGCTGACCGGGCAGCGGCCAGGGCTCGGCGATTGTGACGAGCTCGACCGGGAGCGGCTCGTCCTCGGTGAGATAGGCCTCCTCGAAATCGAGCGTGTCGAAATCGATGGCGCTGAGAGTGGGCGTGGCGCATCCGGCCAAGGCGAAGGCGAGAACGCCGAGAGAAAGTGAACGCATGTCAGGATTCCTCCGGGACGAGGTCTTGCGACCAGTTCAATCCGTGCACGTAGACGCCCAGCGGATTCTTCCTCAGCGTCTCCGCATCGCGCGGGGGCGTAATGACGATGGAGAGGACGGCGGTGTAGCGCGTCGTCGATTCGAGCGAGCCCTGGCGGAAGGCGCGCTCGGTCCAGCGCACCGTGAAGCTGTCGGGACCGGCGCGCACGACGCTGGTCACGTCGACGGAGACCGAGCGCTGGCCGATCTCGGCGAAGGGATCGTGCTCGGAGGCGTATTCATTGAGCGTTTGGGCGGCCTCGCTCGTCACATAATCGTAGGCCGCCAGCCAGTTGAGGCGCACGACGACGGGATCGATCGAGACGCCGCGCACATTGCGGATGAAGGTTGCGAGTTGATGGGCGATCTGGGCGTCGGTCGGAACGTAGTGCTCCTCGGCCGGTCCGACGGCGCGGACCTCGCCGAGGGCGTCGACCTCGATGACGTAAGGGGCGACGCGCGACTGGGCGCTCATCCAGACGAGCGCCGCGCAGAGGCCTGCGGCCAGCACGAAGCTCCCGAACGCCATCAGCCGCCAGTTGCGCGCCTGCACGCGGGCCGAACCCATGCGGTCGTCCCAGATTTGGGCGGCGCGCTGATAGGGCGTCGCCGGCTCGGGCGTCGCGCCATAGGTTTCGCCTGCGCGTCTCCAGACCATCACTCGTTCTCCTTCACGTCGGGTCCTTCCGATGAGCCGGGCCGGTCGCCGTCGCGCACGGCGTGCGCGGTCATCATCCCGGCGTCGCGCAGGCCCTGCTCGGCGCGCAGCCGCTGCGCCCAGACCGGCGCGCCGTCGGAGGACGGCGCGGCCATGTCGGCGGAGCTCCCGCTGGCGATGCGCCCGCCCGTGGCTGCGACGGCGGCGCGGCCGCCGGCTTCGTAGGCTTGGCGAGGCTGTCCAAGCGCACGACCGCCGGCGGAACGCATGCGCGCGCCAAGCGCGCTGGCCGATGCGCGTCCGGCGCCGGCGGCGCCCGCCGCCGCGCCGCGCATGCCGCTGTGTCCGGAGGACGCGCGGCCGAGTCGAAATCCGGCCGTTGCCATCCCGGACATTGACGCGCCGGCGCGCACCGCGCCTGTTCCGGCCGAGGCGGCGGCGCGTCCCGCACCGACAGCGGCGCTTCCCGCGAGGTATCCGGCGGCGCCTGCGCCCGCGAGCGTGCCGACAGCGGCGCCGGCGCCGAGCTGGGGCGCACCGGAGACAAGGCCGTTGGCGATGCCGGGGCCAAATACACCTAGGCCCAACAATGCGAGCGATGCGAGGATGACGCTCGCGGCTTGTTCGAGCGTCACCGCGCCTGGCGTGAAGGCGGCCGTCATCGAGCCGAAAATCGTAGAGCCGATGCCAACGATGACGGCGAGAACCATGAGCTTGATGCCGCTGGCGATGACGTTTCCGAGCACGCGCTCGGCGAGGAAGGCGCTCTTGTTCCACAGCGCAAAGGGCACGAGCACGAAGCCCGCGAGCGTCGTCAGCTTGAACTCGATGATGGTGATGAAGAGCTGCACCGAGAGGATGAAGAAGGCGGCGAGCACCACGAGCCAGGCGAGCAGGAGGACGAAGATCGTCACGAAGTTCTCGAAGAAGGCGATCGGGCCCATAAGCCCGCCGGCCTCGTCGAGGAGCGGATGCGCGGCCGAAAATCCGGTCGAGGCGACGAAGCCGGGATGCATCAGGTCGCCGGGCGTGAGTGTCGCGCCCGTCGCCTGGAGCCCGAGCCCCGCGAAGGACGAGAAGATGATGTCGGCGAGAAAGGCGAAATTGTTCAGGATGAAGGCGAAAAAGCCGATGAAGAGCACCTTCTTGATGAACGCGCCGAGCACATTCTGCTCGCCATTGAGCGCCCACATAATACCGGCGATGGCTACGTCGATCCCGATCAGGATCGAGGTGAGGAACGCCACCTCGCCGGCGAGCAGTCCGAATCCGCTATCGATGTACGTCGAAAACGTATCCGTGAACTGATCGATGACGCCGAGATCGTTCATGGGGATTATCTCGCTCGCGCCCAATCGGCCTGCGGCCGAGGCGCTCCGCGCGGGCGCGCCATCAGGCGCGACGCGCAGTCGCGCTTGATTGTCCATTTCGCTCGCGCTGAATCGGCTTGTGGCCGATCAGCTCCGGGGGGGCGCGCCATCAGGCGCGACGGCCGGTAGCGCTTGCCTCGCTGCGCTCGGTTTGGAGTTACGGGGCGCATGTCAGAAGCCCTCCTCATAGGCTTCGCCGTCGCCGAGGAAGCGCTCGCGGCGAACGCGCGCTGCTTCGGCCTCCTCGAGCTCGCGCGCGCGAGCGAGCGCTTCGGCGCGGGCTTGGACGGCCAACAGCTGCTGCGTGCGCAGGCTCTGCGAGACGGAAAGGCCGAGGAGCTCGTTGCCGGCCTGCGTGGCGTCGAGATTGCCGGCTGCGCCCTGGCTCTCCGACAGAAGGCGCTGCAGGGTCGCGGCGTCCTCCTCACCCAGGGCGACGATCTCGGCCTGGGTCATGAGCGAAGCGCCGAGCGCGTGGCGGGCGTGCGTCCACTGCGCGCGCGCCGTCGCGATCATCTCGACATTGTCGAGCGCGGCGTAGCTTTCCGGGAAGTCTCGTGCCCAGGCCTCCTCGGTCGCCGCGATCTCGAAGGCGATGCCCTCGGCGCGGTCGAGCAGCGCGCGAACACGTGTAATCGCCGCCTGCAGCTCAGGCGCGGTCGAGACGCCGAGGCTTTCCAGATTTTGTGCTTGGTGGACGAGCATCCGCGCTTCGTTCTGCAGCTGCTCGAGCTGCTGGCGGATCTCCTGCAGCGCTCGCGCGGCGGTGAGGATGTTCTGGGCGTGGTTGGCGGGGTCGTAGACGATCCGCCCCGGACCAAAGAGCTGCGCCCCCGCCGTGCTCGCACACAGGCACGCTGCGGCGACGCCCCCGAGCAACAGCCTTCTCATTCTGCTGCGCATGGCAGGGCCTCCCTTGTGTCGAATTCAACGATGAGATCGGCGGCCCAGCCGAGGCCGCGCTCGCGCAGGAAGGCGGCGGCGAAGCGTTCGCGCCCCACCTCGCACAGAAGCCGCGCAATCTGCTTTTGGTCGTCAGGGCTCGCCGATGCGCAAAGGGCCAGCGCCACCGGCCCAAGCGCCAAGTCGAACAGGCGGTTTCCACGCCGCGACTGGTAGTAATAGTCCCTCTTGGGAATCGCCTGCGCGATGATCTCGATCTGGCGATCGTTGAGCCCGAAGCGCGCGTAAGCCTCGGCCTGCTGCGGCTCGAGCGCGCGCTCGTTGGGCAGGAAGATGCGCGACGGGCAGCTTTCGATGACGGCGGGCGCGATGGTGCTGAGAGATACGTCCGCGAGCGACTGGGTGGCGAAGACGACCGCGACGTTCTTCTTGCGCAGCACCTTAAGCCATTCGCGGATGCGCTCCGCGAACAGCGGTTCGTCGAGAAAGACCCAGGCCTCGTCGAGCACGAGCAGCGACGGCCGGCCGTCGAAGCGCGCTTCCAGGCGGTGGAAGAGATAGGTGAGCACCGGCGCGACGCGCGCGCGCGCATGCATTAGTTCCTCCATCTCGAAGCACTGGAAGTCCGCGCCGCCGAGATGCTCTTCTTCCGCATCGAGCAGGCCGCCATTCGGGCCCTCGAGCGTAAAGGGCCGGAGCGCGCGCACGAGCGCCTGGTCGGACAACAACAGCGAGAGCCCAGTCAACGTGCGCTCGCGCACCGGCGCAGAGGCGAGGCTTTGCAGCGCCGCCCACAGTGCGTCTTTGGCCTCGGGCGTCACCTCGGCGCCCTCATTGGCGAGCAGCCCAGCGAGCCAGTCGAGCGCCCAAGCGGCTTCCGCCTCGCGGTCGACGCCGGCGAGCGGCTGGAATCCGATCCCCTCCTCGCCGCCGAGGTCATAGTGCTCGCCGACGAGCGCAGCCGTTGCGGCGCGCGCCGAGCCGCCCTTGTCGAAAATGAACACCTGCGCGTCGCGGTAGCGGCGGAACTGCAGCGCCAGGAGGGAGAGGAGCACGGACTTGCCCGCGCCGGTGGGGCCGACGACGAGCGTATGCCCGACATCGCCATGATGGGTGACGAGGCGGAACGGGGTTTCCCCGTCCGTCGTCGCCGTCACCAGCGGCGGGCCGTCGAGATGCTCGCTGCGCTCGGGCCCCGCCCACACGGCCGACAGCGGCGTCATGTGCGCGAGATTGAGCGTGTGCACGATGGGCTGGCGCACATTGGCGTAAGCGTGGCCGGGCAGCGAGCCGAGCCAGGCCTCGACCGCGTTCACGCTCTCGCGGATGGTGACGAAACCGCGACCATTGACGATGCGCTCGACGGCGCGGAGCTTCTCCTCAGCCGCGCTGGCATCCGCGTCCATGACCGTGACGGCCGTCGTCAGATATCCGAAGGCTACGTCGTCGGCGCCGAGTTCCTGGAGCGCTGCGTCCGCATCGTTCGCCTTGTTGTCGGCGTCGGTGTCCACGAGTACGGAGGCCTCATTGGTCATCACCTCCTTGAGGATGGCCACGATCGACTTGCGCTTGGCGAACCAGCGCCGGCGGTAGCCCGTGAGCGTTTTCGTCGCGTCAGCCTTGTCGAGCGGCAGAAACCGCGTCACCCAGCGATAGGCGAGCCCGAGCCGGTTGAGCTCGTCGAGGAACCCCGGCTCGGTGGCGTTCGGAAAGCCGCGCACCGAGAGCGTGCGCAGGTGATGATCGCCGAGCCGCGGCGCGAGGCCGCCGGCGAGCGGCGCGTCCGGCAGGACGGCGTCGAGATGGGCGGGCGTCGCCGGCGCCGCCACGCGGTGGCGCTTGGGCGAGATGGTCCCGTGCAGATAAGTGAGCGTCTCCTCGTCGCTCAGCCAGGCCGCCTCTGGCATCATCTGGGCGAGGAGATCGAGCGCGCGGTCGGTCTCGACGACAAAGGCGTCGAGGCGCTCGGCATAGCTCGAGCCCTTGTCCTCATCGGGCTGGTCAATGAAAAGCTGTTCAGCGCGCCCGACCTGCTGGACCGGCGGCAGAAATGCGATCGTGAGAAAATAGCGGCTCTCGAAATGGGAACCGGCCTGCTCGAATTCGGCTCGGCGCTCTTCGTCGATCAGCCAGGCCGCGCCGTCGCGCCAATCCGAGCGCGGATAGTCGACGCAAGCGCTGCGGTCGGCCTCGAAGTAGAGCGCCCAGCCCGAGCCGAAGCGCTTGAGAGCATTGTTCACGCGCGCCGAAAAAGCGACGAGCTCGTGAGCGGTGGCGCTGTCGAGGTCGGGCCCGCGATAGCGCGCCGTGCGCTGAAACGAGCCGTCTTTGTTGAGGACGACGCCGGGCGCGACGAGACACGCCCAGGGGAGATAGTCGGCGAGCAGGCTCGCTCGCGCACGATATTCGGCCAGGTTCAACATGACGCCCACGCCTTGTGGCGGATGTGGCGGATCAGCACTTCGAGGAAGTGTGGGTCACGCTTGGCGAGAAAGACGCCGAGCGCGTGTCCACCGATCCAAAGGAGCCCGCCTGCGATCCATTGCTGCAGCCCGAGCCCGAGGGCGGCCGCCAGCGTGCCGTTGAAGATGGCGAAAGACCGCGGCGCGCCTCCCAGCAAGATCGGATCGGTCAGCGATCGATGCAGGGGCACAGAGAAGCCCGCGGGAGAGGCGTCCGCGCGCATCACAGCGTCGCCCCGCCGCCGAACGAGAAGAACGCCAGGAAGAAGCTCGTCGCCGCAAACGCGATCGAGAGGCCGAAAACAATCTGAATGAGCCGGCGGAAGCCGCCGCTCGATTCACCGAAGGCCAGCGTCAGGCCGGTGATGACGATGATGATGACGGCGACGATGCGCGCGACAGGCCCTTCGATGGAATCGAGGACCTGTTGCAACGGGCCTTCCCACGGCATGCCGGAGCCGGCGGCGTGAGCGGCTGATGAGTACAGGATCGCCGCCCCCAAAGCGGCGAGTGCTTGGAAGCGGCGGATCATGACGTTTCTCCCTTGCGATCCGTTGCGGTGGCGAGGTCGGCGAGCGCGTAACCGGCGGGCGTCAGGTTCTCGACGCGCGCGAGCGTGTCGACGCGGCGCGCGGCGCCGCGGCCGGCGAGGAACACGATCACGTCGATCGCTTCGGCGATGAGCGCGCGCGGCACGTGAACGACCGTCTCCTGAATGAGCTGTTCGAGACGCGTGAGCGCGGCAGGCGCGGAATTGGCGTGCAGCGTCGCAATTCCGCCGGGATGGCCCGTGTTCCAGGCCTTGAGCATATCGAGGGCTTCCCCGCCGCGCACCTCGCCGACGATGATGCGGTCGGGGCGCAAACGCAGGGTCGAGCGCACGAGATCGGCGAGCGTTACCGCGCCGGCCCGCGTGCGCAGCGCGACCACGTCCTCCGCGTCACACACAAGCTCGCGCGTGTCCTCCAAGATTACGACACGTTCTTCGCAAGCCGTGATCTCGGCAAGGAGCGCGTTCGCCAGCGTCGTCTTACCGGAGCTCGTGCCGCCGGCGACGAGCACGTTAGCGCGTTCGCGAATGGCCGAGCGCAGCGCTTCAGCTTGAGCCTCGGACATAACGCCGGAGGTAACGTATTGGTCGAGCCCGATGACGCCGCCCGCGGACTTGCGGATTGAAAAGCACGGGCCCGCTGATACCGGCGGCAGGACGCCCTCGAAGCGTTCGCCGCTTCCGGGCAACTCGGCCGAGACGATAGGCGCGTCGCGCGAGAGTTCGACGCGGATGTGACTGGCGACGAGACGGATCACGCGCTCGGTCTCGGCCGCGCCGATCACTTGGCCCGTGCACGCTCGCCCCTCTTGCTGACGATCAAGCCACAAGAGGCCGTCGGGATTGACCATCACCTCGATGACCGATGGATCGTCGAGCGCGGCGGCGATCGCCGGCCCGAAGGCCGAACGCAGCATGGCGCGCTCGCGGGCGCGGGAGACCGGATGGCGGCGGTCAGACATGGGCGCCGCCTCCGCCATTGCTCGAAGCGCGCTCGCCATCGGCCTCGTCGAGCGTCGCGAACTCATCGATGTCGGGGACGACGTCGTTCAAGGCGGCCTGCAGCACGCGCCGCCCCTTTGCGAGGTCCTGGGCCAGGCGCTCGACGAAATCGTCGAAGCGCTTCTCGGCCACTGCTTGAGCGGCAGCGAAGTCGTCTTGCGGCAGCTGCGGCGTCACCGTGAACAGGAAGCGTGTGAGCAGCGACACCGTCTCGGAGAGCACGAGGTCGTTGCGCTCGAGGCGCGAGAACTGGCGCGTCAGCCGGTCGAGCCGGCGGATGATCGAGGCGTCGCGCTGGTCGTCGCGCTCGAAAGAGAAGAAGCCGTGAAGCGCCGCTTCGACGACATTGGCCTGGCTGACGCCGTCGCGCTTGCCGACCGAGACGAGCTTGGCGTGCAGGTCGGGCGAGACGCGCGTGCAGAGGCGTATCTTCTTCGGCTTGCGCATCAGAACTCCTCGATGGGATCGCGCGAGGCGCCGGCGTTGAGACCGTGGGCCCGCTGGACCGGCGTGAGTTGTTTGAGCGTCCTGGCGTCACGCGGCGCGTCGCCGTCGCCGGCCTCCGGGATGGCCGCAACGTCGCTCTCGCGTTCGGGCGCGACCGTCGCGTCGGGCTCGCGCTCGGGTGCGCGCGCCTGGCGCAAGCCGCCGTCATCCTCGTCGAAGTCCGGCCGATCGCCCTCGTGCGCCGGAGCCGCAGTAATCGTCAGATCAGACCAGTCGTGGTCCGCGACCGGCGCGCCGTCGCTCGCGTCCGCCGGCGGATCAAGGCGACGATCGAGGAAGTTGCGGTCCTCGTAGTAGCGGAGCTTGCCTGCGCGGATCGGCGGCGAGCCGGCGACCATGACGAGCTCGTCGCGCGCGTCGAGCTGCATGACCTCGCCGGGCGTCATCAGCGGCCGCGCCGTCTCCTGGCGCGAGACCATGACGTGGGCGAGCCAAGGCGCGAGCCGATGGCCGGCATAGTTGCGCTGGGCGCGCATCTCGGTCGCCGTCCCGAGCCCGTCCGATATGCGCTTGGCCGTGCGCTCGTCGTTGGTCGCGAACGCCACGCGCACATGGCAGTTGTCGAGGATGGCGTTATTGGGCCCGTAGGCCTTCTCGATCTGATTGAGCGACTGAGCGATTAGGAAGGCGCGCACGCCATAACCGCCGAGGAAGGCGAGCGCCGTCTCGAAGAAGTCGAGCCGTCCGAGCGTCGGGAACTCATCCAGCATCATCAGGAGCCGGCGGCGCTCGAGATCAAGCCGCTCGGTGAGCCGGCGGCCAATCTGGTTGAGCATCAGCCGCACGAGCGGGCGCGTGCGCGAGATGTCCGACGGCGGCACGGCAAGGTAGAGCGACAGCGGCCGCTCGCCCGTAACGAGGTCCTCGATGCGGAAGTCGGACTGCGCGGTGGCACGCTCCACGACCGGATCAGCGTAGAGTCCGAGATAGGTCATGACTGTGGAGAGGACGCCGGAGAGCTCGTTGGGCGACTTGTTCTCGAGCGCGCGGGCGGCCTTGGCCACCTTGGGATGGACGCCGCGCGATCCCAGATGCGGCGTCCTCGCCATGACCGCGATCGTCTCGAGGATCGGCCGATCCGGATCGGAGAGGAGCGTGGCGACGCGCGAGAGCGTCTTTTCGTCTTCCGCATAGAGCACGTGCAGGATCGCGCCCTCGAGCACGTCCTGCGCGGTTTTCTGCCAGTGATTGCGATGCTCGAGCGCGCCGTCGGGATCGACGAGGATGTCGGAGATGTTCTGGACGTCGCGAATTTCATTCGGCCCGCGCCGCACTTCGAGGAGCGGATTGTAGCGCGCGCTCTTGGGATCGGTGGGATCGAAGCGCAGGCAGCGCGAGAAGCTCGACCGCCAGCCCGCCGTCAGCTCCCAGTTTTCGCCCTTGATGTCGTGGATGAGCGCGCTGTCGCGCCAGGTCAGCAGCGTTGGAACGACCAACCCCACGCCCTTGCCCGAGCGCGTCGGCGCGAAGGCCATGACATGCTCGGGCCCGTTATGGCGCAGATACCTGTCGCGATAGCGCCCGAGCACGACGCCCGCCGGTGCGAACAGCCCCGCCTTGGCGATCTCGGAGACCCGCGCCCAGCGCGCCGAGCCGTAAGTGGTGACGTTCTTGGCAGAGCGCGCCCGCCACACCGAGCCGGCGATGGCGACCGCCGCCCCCGCGACTCCGCCGGCGGCCGCGATCGCGCCGGCGCGTGCAAAGATTGCCGGGGCGTAGGCCTCGTAGGCGTACCACCATTCGAACAGCCGCCAAGGCTTGTAGACCGGCGTCGCACCGAGGCTGAACCAGGGCGCGCCGAGTTCAGCCGCGTAGCCGAGCTCGGACGCCGCGAACTGCGTGCCGAACCAGACGCCGGCGAGCACGACGCCGAACACGAGCGCGATCTGCCCAATGAGGATTTTCGTCGGCGTCATGATGGCTGAAGTCCCCTTTCCGGAGCTGAGCCTCATGCGCGGACGGTACCCGCGTCAACGCGGGTTTGCAGAGTGTTTTCAAGCGGTTATACGTGCACAATGGATGACGAAATGAGCACGGTGAGTGGCTATCGGGAATGAATGAGTACGCTGAATTTGGTGCCGCCCTTTTGCAGCTGGCGGCGCTGAGCGCCCCCTCTACACACAAAACTTATTTTGTGCTCCGACGCTGTTGCCTCAGGGGGAACGGCGGGCCCCGATTCGTTCCTCAAGAACGGCTTCGCGAATCGCTTGTCGTACGCATCGAGCCCGATCCACCGGAAGCTGATATTGTGAGCCTCGTGAACAGATTTTACTGGGACGCGTCAGGAGCACTACATGGCTAAGCGCTTGAAGGAGGGAAGTCTAACCAAGGACGAGAAACGCGCAGTGAAGGCCATGCTAGCCGAGGATATGCGCAACCAAGACATCCAAGACCTAGTCAATCGTGGCCGCAACGCAACAATTAACAGTGCACGCATAACTGAAGTTAAGTCCGACGACTCGCAAGAGGCAGCTACAAGCGATGAACTTGAATTATTCAAACTTAAGAAAACACTATACGATCCAATAACTGGATTGAATGACGTTGACGACGAACGCCTCATTCGTGCTCGCGAGGCCATGATGATGGCCGTGCACATATTCAATAGCCCACACCTCAAATTCAGAACCGAGCAGTTTTCCGTCCTCGCGATTATTGCTTGGACATATCTCATGCACGAATACCATGACCGGACCCTGGGGGAGAGCATTGCTAGGCCAGATGGGAAGACCGTTTCCCTTTATGAACTCCTTTCACGCCAAACGACGCCATTGTCGAACAACGTTCGAAGAAATTTGGTAGCGATCAAAGAGATAAGGGACGCCGTTGAGCACAGCCGCTTCGGCCTATCTGACAATAATTGGCTTGGCCTGTTTCAAGCGTGCTGTGTAAATTTTGACAACACTATATGTGACCTTTTTGGACCAATGCTTTCGCTTCAATCAAACTTGGGTTTTGCCCTGCAATTCTCTCGCGTAAGCTTGATGCAAATATCCGAAACACAAGATTTGGCCGTCCCCGCAAATATTATGGCCCTCGACGCCCGCCTGAACTCCGATATTGATCCGGATGATCCCGGAGCAGTTGAATACAAATTTCAGATTGTATTCACGCTTGACGGATCTTCTAGGTCTGGCTCAAACATTAGATTCATCAGCCCCGATAGCGAAGAGGGCGAAAATATCCACAACGTACTTGTCAAATCCCGAATCTCTGACGAAGACTTTCCTCACAAGCCTTTGTCTGTAGTGAGAATTGTACGAAAGGCTGTTCCAGACTTCACCTCTCATTGCCACCAGCTAGCTTGGAAACGCCATAATGCCCGTCCCGCGTCTGGCGCAAAGCAACCGGGACAGACTGACAAGCGTTATTGCGTTTATCACTCAGCCCACCGCGACTACACGTATTCGCAGGCATGGGTCGACTTCTTGATCGCGACGTATTCCAACCCGTCGGAAATCGAAGCCCTGAGGAAAACGCAGAGCTAGAGCATTTTGAGCCGAATCTGACTCCCCCGCGTCATATCACTACCTCGCCGTCGTCAGTCGCTGGAGCAGGCGCTTGGAGAGGTCAACCCATGCGATTCGACGAGTACCGCAACAGCGAAGATGCGGAGACATAGACGGGATCCTACGCGTCGAGACAGAACTCAGCGGCGGTGCCGATCGAGCGCCGTTGCCACCGCACACGGGCGCAATAAGAAATCGTCCGCGACTCTGCTGATCCCGCAGCGCACCTACGACGCGAAGGCACCTGCTTTTGCTTGAACGCGACCGCCAGTGACTGCGCGCATCGCCTCAGCAGCTACAAACTGGGCCGCCACAACGATCTCGCCGGCCTCGAAGAGGGAAGGCTGAACCGGTGCGTAGCGATTTGCGACGTAGGGAGGGAGTAGCGCCACCCGCTGTTGCACTGCCGGCAGGTCGAAGTCCGAATATCGCGCCGCCACTTCGTCCGCGAGGCCCTTGAGATCATGACCGAGCTTCTTCAGCTCGGTCTCCGCCACACCATTTGCGGCCAAAGGCGCTTTCAGCGCGAGCTCAGAGCCTAGCAATGCGCTTTGAGTAGCTCCACGCCCGTCCAAGTGCGCGCAAAGAATCGCGCTCGCGCCCTGTAGCTGGAACGAGGCAAGGTCGAACCAACGTTTCGCAGCGTCATTTGGCGGCGCGTAGCCTTCAAACGGATGAATTCCGGCGCAAAAATCAAAAATATCTGCGAACGTCGCGAGGTACGCTTTGACGTGGAAGGCATTTGATTGAAGCCATTGCACTTGCATTTCGTTGAGATCGCACCATTCGAACGGCCTTACACGCACCTGACCAAAAACGATCGGCACAAACACGTGGACCGCGATGCCACGAAACATGAATGCGCCGGAGTGAAGTCTTCCCATGCCGACGTCGTGCGGTCGGTAGAGGCGCTCGTGAATCGCCCGAAGGCGTTCCAGGACCGCTGGCTGATCAGGGCCGGTCGTGAAATAGGACACGTAGCCGAGCTGGTCCAGAACACGATGAGGGAGTTCGAAGCCTCGAGCCTCCGGACTCATACCTTCTTCTAGTAGTGCGTCCTCCATCGCCAAGATGAAGTCGAGCAATTGCTGATCACTGTAGGTTGTGTTCGAGTCCGTCATTGTTCTGTGTGATGCGTTTCTCTCACTTGCCTAACTGAGTTTGGCTGCGTCCGCACCGTGCCTCGCCACAGGCAGGCTGGCGCAGCAATTGCCGCAGAATGTGACGTCGTAGGATATTGGTGATTCGGTTGTGACGGAGTCTGTACGGCATATTTGGAAATCTAAGCCTGCTCCCGAAGCTCTGCCGCCAGACTCGGCGCGATCGCTGTAGAGAAGCATGCAGTCACGTCGGCCCTATCCCCCGTTTCCGCGTCAGATCCCACGAGATCGCGTCCCCGCGCACAACGCCCGACACGCGCTTGCCGAGATTGCGGTCGAGCACCTCTCGCCAGGGAACGAGCGTGAAGTCGCGCGCGCGGGTGATGACGGCGACCTTGCCCTTGCCCGACATCTCCGCGCGCACATAGGTCCCGTCGATGCGCTCGCCGTCCTGCGCGGGCGCATAGGGCAGTCCGAGATCGCGCGACAGTGACGCGCCGATACGCTCGAGCCCGCGCCGGCGCAGCTCCGCCAGGCTCTCCTGCGGCAGCTTGCGGCCTTGCGCGTCGTCGGCGAGGAGCCCTTCGCGCACGAGCCAACGCCGCCTCAGCGTCAGCGCCTCACGCGCCTCGCGGCCGAGCCCGATCTCGGCCAGGCCGCGTTCGCCCTCGCCGGCGAGGCGGCGGTCGAGCCAGGTGGCGTCGTGGACGGCGACCTGCGCTGACAAGGACATGTCCGTGATTAGCGCCAGCCGCGCCGGCGCGCGCGCCGCCTGCGCGCGATCGTAGTTTGCGGCGGTCTCGGCGTAGTCCGCCGGAATGGTCCAGTCGCCCTCGGGCCCACACTTGACGAGCCGCGCCCGGCGCAGCGCCTCCAGCCGGCGCACATGGGCGCGGATGAACTCGGCGCGCGCGGCCGGATCGAAGGCGCGGTGGCGCTCCTCGCTGTAGAGCCCGCCCGAGCGCTCCGCGATCTGGGCGATCGTCAGGTCGCCCTTGCGCAGCCCCTTGGGCGCATTGGGGCGAACCTCGACGAGGGCGCCCTCGCTGATCGTGCTGCTAGGCGGCTCGAGACCCAGATCGACATGGCGCGCCTTGCCGTCGAAGCCGTCGACGATCGCATAGGCGCGGTCGGTGAGTTCGTCTGCGATCCCGAGCGCGACGAGCCGGCCGGCGAAGACGCGCGCCTCGGGCCGGCGTCCGTCCCACACGGCGTCGGGCGCAAGCGGACGCGCGAGTCCACGCTCATGCAGGCACCGGTGCAGCGTCTTGATGATGTCGCCGCGCTCGCCCATGCGCCGCAGCGTCGCTTCGAGTTCCGGCGCGAGCCGCCAGCCCTCGCCCGCGCGCGCGGCGAGACCCTTGTCCTCCAGATGCCTGAGGCGCGAGGCTAAGAGCGGGCCGTCGCCGTGGCGCACATCGAGCGTCACGACGTGATCGCGCGCCGCCGCCAGCAAGCGCCGGTCGATGCGCGTGAGCCGGTCCTTCTTCACCTCGCTGACGAGCTTCTCGTAGGCCTCGACCGCCGTCTCGGGCCCGAGCTCGCGCGTGAGCGCCTCACAGGCGCGGCGGCGGAAGCCGTGGGACATGTAGGCGCGCGGAATGACGAGATCGTTCCCGTACTGCTCCTTGCCGCGCAGCACGACATGCGTATGGGGATGGTCTGTATCGAAATGATCCGCCGCCACCCAATCGAGTTCTGTGCCGAGATCGCGGCTCATCTCTTTCATGAGATCACGCACGAAGGGCTTGAGTTCGCCGAGTTCGCGCGTGTCCTCGGGCGAGATGATGAAGCGGAACTGATGGCGGTCGCCGCGGGAGCGTTCGGCGAAAGCCTCGCCGTCGGCCTCGTCCGAGCCGCCATTGTAGAGGTGCGCAGGGCCCGCCGCGCGGCTCACCCCGTCGCGCTGAATGTAGGCGAGGTGCGCAGCCTGGCGCGCGAGACCGGTCGGCGTGAGCCTGACGACACGCGCCTTCACGATCGCGCGGCGAGAGACCTTCCAGCTGCGTGCAGGCAAGCCGCTGCCGGCGGCGTAGGCGGCAGACAGGCGCGGCCCGCCGCCCGCGCGGCTCACGGCCTTCGCGACGCGCGATAGATACGTCCGAGCGCGGCCGTCGCCGAGGCTGCGGATGCGGCCGACGCGCGGGCGGAACTCGTTGTAGTCGTTATCGCTCATTGGGCGCGGGGGCTCAGGGGGCTAACCGTCTGAAATCGTTGGAATACGTGAAAGCGGCGCCACGAATTCGCGCGCGATATCAAACGCTTGCGCGAAAGCGCGACATCGTTCGAGAAAAGTTCCGGCGCCGCCGGATTCGATGTGCAGACAAGGGGCGAGGCGCGCTTTGGCGCCGCCTCCTTTTATCTTGCCTAAAGCCCCCACCCCTTCCCCCCGCGCCGTTCGTCCGCACCGCCTCACGGGCGCTGCGTCCCTTCGCGCGGCCAGACGCGCACGGCGCGTCCAAGTATGTTGGTTGCGGAGACGGGCCCGAAGTAGCGCCCGTCGAAGGACTCATCGACTTGGGTAGATGCGAGGAAAACCTCGCCGTTCTGGAGCGTCCGGCACTCGCTCCAACGCGGCATCGTGCGTCCCGCGCGATCGGATTCGAGGGCGATAAGGGCCGGTCGGCCAGCGACGCGCAGGCTTCCGTTCTCGGCGCAAACGCGGTCGCCGGCGACGGCCCAAACCGTCTTGATGACGGGTAGTCCGGAGGGCAAGTAGCCTCGCTCGGACGCTAGTTCGCGGGCCCATTCGGGCAGCCGCGCGGCGACGAGATCGCCGCGTTCCGCTGTCGCAGATGGGCGCACGACATAGAGCCCGCGCGGCGCGCTCGGGCTCGGATTATAGAGAAGAACGGGCCGCCGTTCGATCGCGGACGCGGCGGCGATCAGCACGAATCCGACCGCGATCAGAGCGGAAATCCGTTGGGATTTGCGCTTCACGACAGCGCCTTTCGTCGCGCATAGCCAAAGGCGACCTGGCTTGGCGACGGTAGAATGAGCGGCTTCTTTTGAAAGACGCGCTCCTGAAAACGCCGCCAAAAGGCGGGCGAAATGTCGAGCAGATTGACGCCGGCGCGCTCTAGTTCCCCCAGAGCCAGCAGGCCACGGCGCACGCGCACAGCGCCCTGTAGAACCGCGAGCGCATGCGCGCCCGGGCGTACGCCGGGGATGGCGACGAGCGCCTCGCCTGGCCGCCCGGCCTGCGCGATGAACAAGCGCCAGGACACCGTGCCGTAGGCGTTTCGCCTCCAGCGAACGAGGGCGAACGTGGCGTCTGGCGCCAACCAGGCAAGCTGCTGGCGCTTCGAAATTGCTTGACGACGGACGGGCGCGCCGAAGCGCAGGCGCTCGCGGCGGACCTTCGCTTCGGTCCGTAGCGTCACCTCGGTGAGCGGTAGCGCCTCGCTCATCGCGCGTTTCTCGCGCGCGCCCGCGACCATTTTTCGAGGTCGTCGACGTGGTAGCAGATCCATTTACCATGCTTGCGGAAGTCCGGCCCCTCGCCGCGCCAGCGCATGTTCTCGAGCGTGCGCTTACGCATGCGTAGATAGACGGCGGCCTCGGCCGTGTTGAAAAATGGGCTCGAATTCTCTGAGGTATGATTGACGTTCATCGGCTGTGCCCCCGCACTGTTTGTGGCGTTCAGGTGCGTGAGGATGAGCGGCGGTTGGGATGTTGAGGAGTGACGTTTTCAGGTTGAGCGCAGTCGACACCCCTGCCGAAAGACACGCGCAAGTGGCCGGAGATCGTCGAAAATGGCCGCCTGGGTCCTCGCGCGACGTTCGGCCATGACGGCTTCGACTCAAATTGGATTCAAGACTTCTAGCCAACGCATTGCGGACCATGGGCGCTGCGTTGAGCAGGAACGCGGCGCCACGACGGCGCCCATGCCTCACGCGCAAGGCAGGCGCGAGCGACTATTTTCCCGCTCGCTTGACGCCGGTCACCATGGCGCGAACGAGGTTCTCGCGGTGGGCGAGGCTTGAGGCGACAACGCCAAGAATGTGCAGTCCGATCAGGATCAAGGTCACGTAGGTGAAGGCCGAGTGAGCCTCCTCGAGGAGTTCTTCAGCCTCTTCGAATTCGTGCTCACCGTGATCGCGATCGTATTCGCCGTCTTCCTCGCGCTCGTGGCTGTCTGAGTGATACATCGCCAGCCCACGTGAGAGCTCGGAATCAGAGCTGGCGGCGGCCATCACGACCGCGAACGGCCCCTTGCCTTCTTCGACAGCATAGAGAGCCAAACCGGAGACGATCGTTCCGGAAAGTGCGACCAGCAGGGCGAGGATCATGGCCGCGCCCGCCGGGTTGTGCCCGAGATGGCGTTCGGCGCGGCCGGAGATCAAGCCGGAGATGTGCCTCCAGGTGGCGGCGGGGCCGCGAACGAAGCTCGCAAATCGCGCGTGTCGCGGGCCGACAAATCCCCAAACGATGCGAACAGCGACTGTCGCAGACACGGCATATCCCGCCCAGACGTGGACCGACAAAAACTCGTCGCCGGTCAGATAGGCGGTGAAGAAGCCGACCACGATAACCCAGTGTCCGATCCGAACTATCGGGTCCCAGACACGAACGACCGCGTCATCTTTCTCTGTTGCCATCTCGCTGCGGCTCCGCTGCTCTTTTCGTCGACTAGACATGTCGCGCGTATGCGGCGGGCGCTATTAGTCGTGTGACAGATCGCCGACGAATAAGTGCGATCAGGAGGCGTTATGTCGGATGACGTAAGGGAGCGGCGGCTCAGGCTGGCCTCGGCGTTTCTGTTTGGCGCGATCGCCATCTTGATCGCGGCCGATCTTGTCATCGATCGCCAAGAAGGCGCGGGCATCGTCCATCTGGCGATCGAAGGCACTGTGCTTATCGGCGCTGCGATTGGGGTCGTGCTGATGCTTCGCACGGTCAGCCGCGTAAGCGGCGACTTAGCCGCCGCGCGCGAAGATGCGGCGCGCTGGCGGCGGGAAAATCAAGAGATCGTCCGCGGCCTAAGCTCCGCAATTCAGAAACAGTTCGATGCTTGGCGGTTGAGCGCGGCGGAAGCCGAGATCGGCCTTCTCCTCCTGAAGGGACTTAGTCATCGCGAAATCGCAGATGTTCGCCAGACCAGCGAACGGACGGCGAGGGAGCAGGCCCGCGCGCTCTATCGCAAGGCGGGATTGTCCGGAAGAAACGAGTTGTCCGCTTTCTTCCTCGAGGACCTGCTGACCGGTGATGGCGCGAGGTCGCCTTGAACGTCCATTTCCTTAGCTGGCTGTTCAGGAAGCTGCCGCCGCGCGCGGCGCAACCAGCCTCCTGTAGCAGCTCCGCATGAGGCTGTCGCCGCGAAGGACAAGGCGGCGAATTCTCTGCTTCATCGCAGCGTTCGTCGCCCAGTCGTCCTTGACCTGATCGGGCTCGTAGAACGCGCAGGCGATTTCGCGATAGGAGCGCCCGGAACGCCGCCCGTCGAGGGCGATCAGGATCTCCCTCAATCTCCGCGAGGCGTTCTCGGCCATGCGCGGCGCGCCCGGCGCGGATGCTTGGCAGTAGTCGAGGAACGCGCCAAGGCGGTCTACATGAGTGCGGAATTTGCGCTCGCCGCCGACCGTCAACGCAACGAGTATCTCGCCGCTCGGCGGCGCCGACGGCGCCGCGCAGCCTATCGTCTCATTGAAGCCGGAGCCGTCCACAGTCATGCGAACGCGCTCGCCGAGCCGGATCAGCACGGTTTTGCGCTTCGGCACGCTCGAGATCGAGAAGAGGTCGCAGCCTATGCGAGCCGGCGGCTCCATGAGCGCTTCGATGTCGCCACCTATGACGTCAGGAAGCCAGAACGGCGTCGTCTCGAGCCCGTTTTTGTCGGGATCAGGGAAGAGTTCGAGGCCCCAGCGCTCGGCGACGTTGACCCTCTGCAAGCCGATCAACCACATTGTGCCGTCGTCTTGGGGACACGGGATGATAGTGTTTCGGCGCTCCGGCCGATCGCGCCGTCGGTGCTTCAGTGCCTCGCGGCGGAACTGGGAATTGCGGCGCAAGAACTCCCACGCCCAGCCGGAGGTCGAGAGCATCCGAGTGTAGGCGTAGGCGTCCGGATTTGGACGCCAGGGCCCCTGCTCGCTTCGGTCAGTCATCATTGCAGCCCCCTGCAATGCGGGCGGCGCGAGCCAACCCGCGACTTAACCGGATAGGTTGCAAATACCGTGCTAGCCGTTCAACGACGGTGAGTAGCCGCGTCAAGAAGCCTCCGCGGCATCCGCGGAGGCTCCAAGCGCGAGCCGTCAGCTCGCCGGATTCCAAATCAGGGTGAACGCGTCCGGATCGTCCGAGCCGGCCGTGTGGCCGAGATTGGCGTAGATCGGACGCGGCCCGAATTCGGGAGCGGCGAGGCTAAGGGAGACGTAGTCGTTGCCCGAGGCTTTCGAGCGCCGGTTCCAGCCGGCGCCGATCTCGACGCCGTCTTCGGCGTAGACGCGGTAGTCCGGATGTCCGTCGGCGACCTTGCCGTCATTGGGCAGAATGTCGAGGCGGGCCCGAATTGAGAGCGTGCGCAGAGCGCCGGTGAACGAGCCGTCGGGCTGGCGGGTGACGTATCCAAGCGTGGCCATCGTGGGTTCCTCAAGCTGGCGCGCGGGGCCGATCCCCTCGCGAACGGCGCAGGCTGGGGCGCGGCCGCTGCACGAGCGAACCGTCAGGGCGCAGCGAAGCGGAGCACCCGAACGGGTTTCGCTCACCAGCGCTGCGGCCGCGCCAGGATGCGCGGTTGAGAGAGGGGGACGCTTGCGGATGCTTGAGACCGCCACAACCTGCTCTAGCTAAGCGTCGCATGCTGTGACCGGCGTGAGCGCCGCATCGCCCAACACGAAAAAGCGCTGGCCGGAATTCGGCGGAGCATTGACGCTGGGAGGGAGATCCTGAGTGGGACTCCGTCCCCAAAGTACCAAACCGGAAACCCAGGACGAGCCCCGCTCAACTCGGCCTAGTTTGACTGACGGACTTGGCTTAGTCGCCGAACGTCCCGAGAATCAGCTTGGGTTAGAAATTGGCCGAGACCGTCCATCGAGGCGGATGGTCCCATCCATGGAGGTGTATCGACATGGCGATGTTGATTGACGCTCACACAGAACTTGCCGGGGAAGCGCTTCCCAAAAGGCAACGCCGCTCTGTCGAAGAACGCGGACGGCATCGCCATCCAGAATACTTCGCCGTCAGACACTAGAGAACTCTGAGTCCTGAAGAAAATGATGGAAGCAAAGGCCAGCGCCGCCGACGATAACGAGCTTGAGAGCTTAACCGCCGTTTCGCTGTTCAGCGGGGCTGGTGGATTTTGCTCTGGTGTCAGGCTAGCGGGCTACGAGATGAAGTGCGCGGTTGAAGCCGATCCACATGCATGCCGGACGTTCTCAGCCAATTTTCCGGATGTTCCGCTCTTCTGTGGCGATATCCGCAGCTTTCTGAAAGAGGACAGGCCCGAAATTCCAACTCTAGGCGAGCTGGCTGCCGAGGACATTGATCTGATCTATGGCGGCCCTCCCTGCCAGGGTTTCAGCCAGATCGGCCCGCGTGACCTGCGAGACCCGAGAAACCTCCTGTACCGAGAGTTCGCTCGCGTCGTCGAAGCGCTAGCGCCCAAAGCATTCATCATGGAAAACGTCCCCAACATGGTGGCCATGCGCAATGGCCACTATCGGGATCAGATTTTGGAGGTCTTTCAAAAGGCGGGATATCTCCGCACAGCGATCGTTGCGCTACTTGCTTCCGACTTTGGCGTGCCTCAGGACCGGCGCCGCGTGTTTTTCATTGGCCTTCGCGATGGGCTGCCTCTTGAGGCAAGCCTCGAAGATGCTTGCCGCGACCTGATGACCGAGCAGAAATGCTGGCGGCCAGTCACGGTCCGCGAAGCCATCTCGGACCTTCCTTCATCAGTTTCTGAAGATGATGGGCCCCTCCCGTACCCGAAACGCCGGAAAGACAGATGTTCCGAATATCAGCGCCTCATGCGGCTCGACTGCGAAACATATCTTCTGAGCATCAGATCGAAATGCGCGCAGCTCAACGGAAGCAGGCTTCTTCACAATCACCACACAAAGGGGATCGAGCAGCGTCGGAAGCGAATCGTCGAAGCCATCAAGCCGGGCGAGAGGGGAGATTCCCTGCCATCGCATCTCTGGAACGGAAGTCGGGCGCACAAGTGGCGGCGGCTCGATCCGGACAGGCCGTCATATACGATCCTCGCGCAGATGCACCGTGATCTCTCGGAGTGGATTCATCCCAGGTTCGATCGGTGGATTACTGTACGCGAAGCGGCGCGCTTGCAGTCGTTCCACGACGGCTTCGTGTTCTATGGTAGTGAGCTTCAGCAGCTGAAGCAGGTCGGCAACGCCGTGCCGCCCTTAATGGGGCTCGCCGTTTCGAACGCCATTCGTGCCCTTCTGGGCGTAGAAGCCGAAGGCCCGCAGCTGCGCCCATGACGAAGAGCGATTCTCTATGCTGTCTGGCGCGCTCCGTTTCGTTCTTTCCGTTTTAGGAGCAGCGAGAGCCGCAGGGGCTGATCTGGCGGTTCATTGGCGGCGCCAGAATCGAAAGCCTCGCGAGACCGCCGCGAAGCCCCTTCCGGAGCAGGCGGACGCGCCAGCTGAGATTTCCGGCCCGATCGAGAAGGCGAGGTCAGAGCCGGCGGTGCCGAGGGAAGTCGCCAGCGCCAAATCACCCTCCACCTTGCCAGAAAAGCCGCCAGCCAGCGGACCGTCTCGGTCCCGAGGAGCACCTCCAGACGCGCCGGTGCAAAGCCCAAAGGACGCATCTGCAGTTGAGCAGCAACGCGGCGAGGCACTAGATCATCGCGCAGACGGCCCTGCGTCTCCACTTCTTGAGGAGCCACTGCCACAAACCGCGGCGGAAGCCACCCCCGAGGAGCCTCCGACCTGCAACGACGGCGCAGACGAGCGGACATGCGATTGCACCGAGCCTGACAATAAGCCGTTGGAAGAATCCCGGGCACCGGTGGCAGAAGTCGAGCAACTTCATCCCCCTTCAGGTGAGTCCTCCCGCGCGACCCGATCAACTGTCGAGCCCGTTCGGAGTGTCGACGCGGCCAGCGATGCGCCCGCCGCCAAGCCGCTGCCAGCATCCTCAGATGCTGCGAGCGGAGCGCCGGTCTCGCATCCGCCGCCATCTGCGCCACCGCGCCGGCCCGCTCGGCACAAAGACCGCCGCGGCGCGCGCAGAGCTGCTACTGCGAATGCGGCCGAAAGCACGCCCACTGGTCAGGCTTCCGCCTCTACTCTGCGCAAATCCGAAGCAAGGCTTCGGTTGGCGATCGACGCGAACCGCAAATCGATCCGCCTGTCAATCGTCCTCTCACGACCTGAAGGGCTTCCTGAACGGATCGAGCTGGATGGCATTTGCGATGAGCCGGTACGTGCGTTCGACGACATCCGGTATGACGACGTCGATATCGATTGGACGCCCGACATTCTCGCTACCGAGATCCGGCTCACCGATCCGTCGCAGCAGCTACAATGGCTCCGTAGCGCCCGCTCCATCCATCTTTTTGCGAACGAAGCAGGTGAGCCCGACCTGCTCTCCGTTCCGGCGGCCAGCTCACGAGTTGAACACTCCATCATCTGCCGCGAGGAAGACACTCCAGCCGTGCTTGAGACAGCGGCGTCCACAGGATCACCGCTTCCCGAAGTAATACAGGGGTGGATAGGCATTCCGGCAGGATGGGCGGTACTCACGGGCTACACCCCCAGACATTCGCCCGAGCGCCAACTCGAGGACTACCTGCGGCCCCTTGATCCTGGCGTGGCAACTGAAATTCGGCTCATTGGCGGACTTGCCGTCCGGGGCAATACGTATGCGGAAGGGCACGTTCCAAAAATCCTGATCGAACCTCTTCCTGCCGGCTGCGAGGTCGAGATCGGCAGTCAGCGAGCGACGCAGCAAAGCGACGGCAGCTGGACGGCGCCGGGCTCAGATACGCCCGGAAGCCATCTCGTCGACGTCGTGCCAGGGCCGTCATTGACCTATTCCGTCCTCGCTGATCCGGGGGGCGCAGATGGCTGGGAAACGTGGGATGCTCATCCTGAGCGCGAACCATCGGGTAACAGCGCCCCCTGGGCAGGGACTGCTATCTGCGGTGCCCGTATCTTCACCAACGCTGGGCGCATGGTGGTCGCATGGGACTCAAGTTGGAGCGCGCTGGCGCTTGGGGCACGGGCCAATATCCAAGCCCTGATCCGCCGCACGGATGCGCCAGCCGCTATCGGCATCCTGCCTTTTCGGCCAGCTTTCCTTGTCCTGTCTAAGGGGCTTCGCCGCGGCCAGGGCAAAGTCCTATGGCTCGGCCGTGGGACAAGCGCAGATCGCCCCCGGACGAAAAATGCACCGGATCAGGATTGGGCCAGGTCGGTCCGGTCAGCCGCAACACGCCGACTTCCTATTCGCCCGGACACCGAGGCTGCGAGGGCTGCCTGGCGGTCAGCAAAGGACGCAGCGCGCCGCGTTTGGAGGGGGCGGGTATGACGGACATCCTACTCGAATGGATGTCATTTCGCGTCTCGGGCCGCGACGGCGACCTTCCGCGCGAAATCGTCGCGGATGAACGGCCACTGCGGATTCTGAGAGACTTCTCCGCTCTCGGTCACGCCGAAATAGAGCCCAACGGGAGCTGGCGCATAGCGCCACCGGTTCTGGCGATGACGGAGAGCGAGGAGACCGGTGCGTGCAAGGCTGTACTCTGCGGGGCGCGGTCGCCGAGACTGCTACAGCGGCTGGAATCTGCCTGCGCACGCACGGACACCGATTGTATTGAACAGTGCCAGGTAGCTCGTCCATCGGTGTACGCGGTCATCGGAACCTGCGACGCGGACCTCATGGCCGCCGCGGCGGAAGCGAAGATTCCCTTTCAGCGCGATGCTGCCTTCACGCTGCTGGCATGTCTGCCAAAAATTCGGGACTGGCCGCGAACGGAATGCCCGATGGTGGCTGGCCGGGTCGGCGAGGTTAGCCGGTTCTCCCGATCCCAGCTGACTTGGATCGCATCGTCCCTCGAAGAGGCGGCGCAGGCGCGGCGCGGCTTCTTCCGCATCCAGCGCGATTGGGACCACGTCCATCTTCTGAAGCAGGGCGCCAACAGCCAGGCGCAGATAGAACCAAGAGCTGGCAGGCTTGCTGCTGCCGAACGGGCGAAGGTCGTCCGCTGGGATATCGCGTCGCGCAGTCTGCGCATGCCGTGGGCGCTCTATCCACCGGCACTGATCGCGCGCGCACTTGTTCTATGCTCGGGAAAGCTGCCCGAAACTGATACGGATAGCCGGGAGCTAGTTTTTCAAAACGTGCCGGTGCGTATCACGCAGATGCTGCTGGCCATTACGGGGCTCAAACCCGCATGACCAACGCCATCCGGGCCTTCGACGGTCTCACGCAAACATATCTGCGCTACTTCGACAGCCCCTTCGACCTCCGGTTCGAGGAACTCGTCGAGGAGCGCCGGCGCAATCTCGACCGGGACGGCGTACTGTACCGCGAGCCGCTCATCGAGCCGCAGCCGCCCTATGCCGGAAGCGGACATGACATCAGCCAGGCGATACCTGCAGCGCTCGGCAACGCCGATGGCTGGACAACCCAGCTGCTTGAGGACTTCTCCGGATTTGCAGAGAGCGGCCTGTTTCTTCCCGATCCGGACCGCCCGCCACTCGAACTCTACGCCCATCAGTTCGAAATGCTCGGCATCTCCGTCGCCGATCAGCGTGACACAGTCATTCTGACCGGTACGGGCTCGGGCAAGACCGAAGCAATCTACCTGCCAATCCTCGCGGCGCTGGCACGCGAGTCAGCCCATTGGCCCGCATTGCCTGCTGCGCCGCGCAATGACTGGTGGGCGATGGACCCGCCCCGTGGTTCGGGGCGGCGAGTCCACCATCCGCGCATCTCCCAGAGGGCGCATGAGGCGGGTGGTCGACTGCCGGCGGTCCGCGCGCTCGTGCTCTACCCGCTTAACGCGCTCGCTGAGGATCAGATGGCACGGCTGCGCAAGGCTCTTGATGGCAACGAGGCTCGGGCCTGGCTCGGCACCCACCGTCCTGGCAACCGCTTCTGGTTCGGCCGCTACACGGGCTGGACGCCTATCGCCGGTCGTCCCGACAGCACTAGCAAAGAAGCGAACCTGAGGGACGAGTTGAGACGGCTTGCTGAACTCGCGGACGCCGTGCGCGGAACGAGCGCTGAGCGCTTCTTTCAGCGGATGGATGGCGGCGAGATGTGGAGCCGGTGGGACATGCAGGACGCGCCGCCGGACGTACTCATCACTAATTACAGCATGCTGAACATCATGCTGATGCGCGATGTAGAATCGCCGATCTTCGACTCGACGCGCCGCTGGCTTGAAGCCGATCCGAACCATGTCTTCCAACTCGTCGTGGACGAGCTGCATAGCTACCGGGGCACGCCGGGCACGGAAGTCGGCTATATACTTCGCGTTCTGTTCGCACGGCTCGGTCTCCATCCCAATCACCCACAGCTGCGCATTTTCGCATCTAGCGCCTCGCTCGGAGAAGACGAGGAGCGAGCCCAAGATTATCTGAGGCAGTTCTTCGGCCGTTCGACGCCGTTCGCCCTAGTGCGCGGCGGCGCCCTGCCGCTTCCGCATGGAGCGGAGGGATCGGTCCGAAACCTTGCGGCGCCGCTCACCGAACTCGGCGGCGCGCTCGTCGTCGATCCTCCCGAGGACCTCAACACGGCGGTGGACCGCTTCGCGGAACAGGCGGGCATCGCGGCACCAGACGGCGCATTGCCGGCGGAGCGCCGCCTCGGCGCGGCGCTAACAGCGATCCGCGCGCCGGAGGCCATCAGATCGGTGTGCAACGGCAGCTCGGACGAGCAGCCGACGATTGTTCCGCACGCGCCTTCAGCGATTGGCGTAGCGCTGTTTCCCGATGTCCCGGAAGACAGCGCCACCGCCGGCGCACACGCACTTGTCGCTGCCCTGTCGTCGGCGCATTCGGACAGCGGAGCGCCCTTGCTCCCCCTGCGCGCGCACATCTTCTTCCGCAACGTCCAGGGCGTGTGGGCATGCAGTAATCCGGGCTGCAGCGAGGCTAACCGCATCAGCCAAGAGGTTCTCGTCGGACAGCTGTTCAACCGGCCAGTCACGACCTGCCGCTGCGGCTCGCGCGCCCTAGAAATGCTCTATTGCGAGCCGTGCGGAGACGTGTTTCTCGGCGGCTACCGCCGGGAGACGCGCTCGGGCGTGTGGTCCCTGGTGCCGGACGATCCGAATATCGAGAACGCGCCCGACCACACCGCCAATGACCGGGAATATGACAACTACGCGGTCTACTGGCCCGCGCGTCTGCCCGATGGACGTCTGCTAGACCCGCAAAGAAACCAATGGACGCAGGACGGGGTCGGGCGGCAATGGCGCCGGGCGCAATTCGACCACCGCTCGGGAGAAATCCAACTGGCGCGCCGTACGCAAGACGCGACCGGATGGATCTACTATGTTCCCGACCTGCATCGTTACCCTGTGCCGGATCGGGCTGCCGTCGAGTCTGCGCGCAACGAGAGGCCTGCCCTGTGCCCGCATTGCGAGGCCAACTGGAGCAGGATGACCAATGCTGCGCCAATCCGCACGCAGCGCACCGGCTTTCAGAAGATCGCACAGGTCCTGTCCGACTCGCTTCTCCGCGAGATCGCGCCGGCAACACCTGGTGCAAACACCGAAGATGCACGGCGCAAGCTCGTGCTGTTCTCGGATAGCCGGCAGGACGCCGCCAAGCTCGCCGTCGGCGTCGCCAAATCACATTGGCTCGACGCCCTTCGCCAAGCGCTAGTCGAAGCGATGGCGGAAGAAGGGCGCGCGATCATTGCTTTTCAGCGGCGCGTCCGGGGCGACGACCTTCCTGCGGATGAGGCCGCGCTTGCTGACCGGTTTGCCGCGTCGCGCCCCCAGGAAGCAGGCGCCATTTCCGTGATTGCCGCAAATCCGGCGCTAGGCTCGACCCCGTCGCCTGTTGGCGGCCTGACCATGGAGCAGCTGGCTGACGAGATCGCGGCTCAAGCCCGCGATGGCATCTATCCGGTCACTGCACTTCAGGCAGAAGCCGAGCGGCGGCTGCTCACCGCCGGCATGAACCCCGGAGGTGTCGATCGGAGCGTGATGTGGACCGACCTTGAGGCCGGCGAGGGTGACTGGCAGCGGCTGCTAGACTGGAACCGAGTTCCGCCCGGCTTCTACCCTGACAGCGATCTGACCCCGGATCAGCGCGACCATCGCCGACGGATAGAAAGCGCGGCCCGTGAGGCAAATGCCGAAACGGTGTTCTCCGGCGGGCGGCGCGATTTCGAGTCGCTGAAGCTAGGCACCGCGACTTTCGACCGGCAGCGCTATCCGGCATCCGACAACGTCGTGCAAGAGGCGGCGGATAGCTGCATCCGGCTGCTCGGCAAGCGCCGGCGGCTCGACACACATAGGGCGACCGCCGACGACAACAGGCTGCCAAAATATGCGCGCGACTATATTTCCGCCGTAGCGACCGCTCGCGGGCCGCAGTATGGCGACCTTGAGCGCGACGTGGCGGAGTTGCTGGGCCGCGCCGGTGTCTTCGACGGCGGGATACTGATGTACAGCCGTCTCTTCATCGCACGGCCCGGGGAACGATACTATGAATGCGCGCGATGCTCGCGCGTCCATCTCCATCCAAGTGGCGGCATATGCAGCGGATGCGAAGCTCCTTTGGGTGAGCCAAGGCAGATCGGGGCAGACGATGATCAGCAGCCCATGGACTACTACCGCTGGCTCGCCACGGAGGCCGGCCCGATCTTCCGTCTGAACTGCGCGGAGATGACCGGCCAGACGGATAAGCTCGTGGCACGGAGCCGTCAGCGGTTGTTCCAGAATATCCCGGTCGGAGACGAGCATGCTCTGACGGACAATCTCGATCTCCTGAGCGTAACCACCACAATGGAGGCGGGAGTCGATATCGGATCGCTGCTTGCGGTGATGATGGCCAACATGCCGCCGATGCGATTCAACTACCAGCAGCGCGTCGGCCGCGCCGGGCGAAGGGGAGCCGCTCTATCGATCGGGCTGACTCTTTGCCGCGGGCGCAGCCACGACGACTACTACTTCCAGCGCCCGGAGCGGATCACCGCCGACCCGCCGCCCCCGCCCTATGTCGATACGGAGCGGCGCCAGATTCTCCAGCGTGTTCTGAGCAAAGAGATTCTCCGTCAGGCTTTCGCCGAGCTCGCGCTGTTCCCTGACGCGCTCGGAAACAGCGTCCATGGCGAATTCGGTCCCGCAGACGCATGGACGGAGCCACCGATCGCGCAGCCAGCCGGCTATGGCGGAGCCACTGTCGCGGAGATTATTCAGGAGTGGATCGACCGCCATCCGGACGAGATCGGCCAGGTATGCGACTCGCTCCTGGTCGGAACCCGCTTGGAGGGAAGGCCGGCCGAACGCAATGAAGCGATCCGCTGGATTGAAAGCCGCCTCGTTCGGGAGGTGACCGACGCAACGGACGACCCTGGCCTGATCCAGGTCGGCCTCAGTGAGCGACTAGCGAACCGGGGCATCCTGCCAATGTTCGGGTTTCCCACGCGCTCAAGAAATCTCTACCACCGGCAGCCTCGCCGATGGCCTCCAAAAGAGGTCGTCGATCGCGACCTGGAGCTTGCCGTTAGCCAGTTCGCGCCCGGCGCCGAGACGGTCAAGGAGCGCGCCATCCACACGGCCATCGGCGTGGTACACTACGTACCCCAGGGCAACCGCGCCATCGAGGACCCGAACCCGCTAGGCCCCTCTGTGCGCATCGGGCTGTGCGGCAACTGCCAACATGTCGAGACTGTCAATCCGGACGTTCCGTCCTGTCTTGTTTGCGGTGCGCCTTCAGGGGCAGGCGAGCAGGAATACCGGCCGGTCGACCTCAGGCAGCCGAAAGGGTTCCAGAGCTACTACGCCAAAGCGCGCGACTATGACGGCGCGTTCGATTTCGTCCCGCGAGCTGCCCGGCCCAAAGTCGGCAATCCGTCCTTTGCGCTGGGCTCCCACCTCAACTTCGACATCGGCGCGGGTCCGGCGCGCGTCTACGTCATCAACGACAATGGCGGCCGGCTGTTTCAGCTGGCGCAGGTCTGGAACAACTCCAATGCCATGATTGACGTCGATGCCGCGCTGGCGGCCGACACCAAACATGCCGCCGCACTGGGCAGGCGCGCCCAAGCGAATCTGACGCCTCGTCAGGCGCCGATTCCGTGCGCCCTCGCCGCCATAAGCGAGACCGACATGCTGCTGCTCGGCATCAGCAGCTACGGGCAAGGATGCGCGGCCGATCCGAGGACGCCTCAAGGACGGGCTGCGCTATACTCGCTAGCGTTCATGCTCCGGCGCGCGGCCTCGGTGCTGCTCGACATCCAGGAATACGAGCTCAAGGCCGGCATCCGCAGCCATGACGATCCCGCCGCCGGCGTGGTTGGCCAGATATTTCTTTCGGACACGCTGGAGAATGGCGCGGGCTACGCGACCTATCTGGGCCAGCCCGATGTTGCCGAAGAGCTGCAGAGGATGGTCGCTGAGCAGGGGCCGCACGAATTCCATGAGCGCCTCGTCGCAGCTCTGCATGCCGAAGCCTGTTACACGTCATGCCCTGACTGCCTTCGAAGCTACAGCAACCTCGCGTATCATAGCCTCCTCGACTGGAGGCTTGCGGTCGACATGGCGCGGCTGGCGCTCGATCCCGATGTAGCCATCACGCTCGCGTCGCCCCTTTGGTCGCGCGTGGCCGAAACGGCGGCGCTCACGCTCGCCGGCGCCAGGCCAGGTTTTCAACAGACAGTGTTTGCCGGTGTACCGGCCATTTCCAACGGTCAGGAGGCCATCATCGTTACGCACCCGCTCTGGCAGTCCGGCGCTGCGGGTCTCGCTCCCGAACTTTCCGCCGCTTCCGAAGAAGCAGAACAGCAGGGCTTGCGAATCGACCGGGTCATTTCAGTATTCGAGGCGCTTAGGCGTCCGATCTAGAGTTCGAACCATGAGCTCCCAAACAGAGCGCAATGGCGCGCTTCCCAAGCTGCCGCCGCGCAACAAGCGTCGCCCACTGACACGTTCCCAGGTGATGGCGAGAATTCGCTCGAAAGACACCTCACCGGAGATCCGAGTTCGGTCGGCAGTGCACGCGCTAGGGCTAAGATTCAGAAAGCACGTGGCCGATCTTCCGGGCAAACCCGACCTTGCCAACAGGAGCAGAAAGTGGGCCGTCTTCGTTCATGGATGCTTCTGGCATTCTCATGAAGGTTGCGGCCTGGCTTCCAAGCCCAAGACAAACTCGGCCTACTGGACGCCAAAGCTCCAGCGCAACAAGGACCGGGACCGCGACAAGATTCGTGAACTAGAGAATTTGGGTTTCCGCGTATTGGTCATTTGGGAATGCGAGACGCGCGACGGAGCCGCCTACAATAATCGGCTGCGCCACTTCTTCGAGCCAGCGTTAAGTTCATTACATGGAGAGGCCGGCTGATGGCGGGGCAGGTCCGGTGGATGAGCTTTCCCCGCTCCCGAGAAGTACCACCGCTCGGGAGGAATGTTATTGAAGCCTTCGAGGAAATCCACCCACGCATTGCTTCGGTCCAGCACGATCTATCGAGCAATGAAGTGCTTGCGATTGCCTGCCCCAATCTGCAAGCGCTGGGATTTGACGTGGAGACGGGAAAAAAGCAGGCCGACAAGATCAGAGTGCCTGTCCTATTCGGCGAGAATGGCCGCTTCGAAAAGTCGTTCGATGCAGATGCGTGGCACCGTCAGGAGGGCTTCGTTATCGAAGTAGAGGCGGGCCGCGCCGTGGACAACAACCAGTTCTTGAAAGACATTGTTCAAGCCTCCGTCATGACTGGTGTCGAACATCTGGCCGTGGCGTGCAGAAACATTTACAGAAAGAACGACGATTTCCGGACGATCACGAACTTCCTGGAAACAATATTCGTTAGTGACCGGATTTCCCTTCCTCTGAAGACCATTCTTATCTTGGGTTATTGATACATTTTCAACAGTTGATTTTATTTTGTAACCACTCAGACAAACCGACTCGATCAGCGGACAGAATGCTCACACAACATGGTTTGACGCAGTATAATCGTCCGATTCTTGTTCGACATTATATTAAATTACCTTTGTTTCTATTTCCGATACAGCTTACGCATCGATGCCACTGAGCTCTCATACCATTCAGCCAACGACGGTCTAGCTCCCGGCCATCAGTGAACGTCGTCGAGCAAAGCTCCGGGCCGCCTAAGCGGCGGGCCGGTCCTCCGACGGCTGGAGCCCCTTGAGGAAGTCCACCGCGCGCTGCGCATGGGCGGCAGCGGAGAAGACGACGCGCTTGTCGTCGCGCAGAGCCTGCAGCCAGCTGGCGATATAGGACGCGTGATCCTCGCGGTCCTCGAGCGTGATCTTGAGGTCCGCGCACAGGAACGCCGCGCCAAGCTCGGCGACGAGCTCTTCGCGGGCGTAGCCCTGATCGCCATGGCGCTTGCGGCCAAGGTTGCGGTCGAGACGGCTCTTGTGACGCGTCCAGTGCGTGGCCTCGTGCGCGAGGGTGGCGTAGTAGCCCTCGGCGCTGAGGAATGCTTCGAAGTCCGGGAGCTGGATGAAGTCCGGCCCTGGCGCGTAGAAGGCGGCGTTCCCGCCGTGCCTGATGTCGGCTCCAGTGGCACGGAAGAAGGCGTCGGCTTCGGCGATGCGCTCGTCGGGATTTACGGCGTCGTCGAGGCGCGCATGGAAATGCGCCGGCAGTCCGTCGATCTGCTCGACGTTGAAGGCCGTGTAGGCCTTGAGGAAAGGTATGGCGCGCTCTTCGTCCTCGCCGGTGGCCTCGTCGCGCTCGGTCTTGAGCATGGTCGAGGCGTAGACAACGGGCGAGCCCTTCTCGCCCTTGCGAACGAAGGCGCCAAGCTCGCGCGCCTGACGGAAGGTCATCCAGATTGGAGCCGCGTAACCGCGCTCCATCGCGGACGCCCAGAGCGTGAGGACGTTGATCCCCGAATAGGGCTGGCCGCCCACGCGCAGCGGCCGCGAGACGGGGCCGGCGGCGTGCCCCGTGCGCCAAGGCTGGGTCCAGGGTTTCACGCCGCGCTCCAGAGCGGCGATGATCTGGTTGGTGATGCGGGTGTAGATGTCGGGCTTGGATAAGGTGGCCTTCGCCATGTCCGGCTCCTTTCGGCTCTGCGTTCTCAAGACGCGAAGGCCGAAGGCCGGGGGCTCGGTCCGCCCGGTCACCCGGAGCGCGAGCAAAGGGGAAGCGGCCAACACGGGGGCGCAGCCCCGGCGCGGGCAGGCCGTTGACCGGGCGGCGCGCCCGGCCAGGATTGAGCATTTGGATTTAGGACGGAGGCGAGGAAGGGGGCGGCAAGCGAAGGCGACGAAACAGGCCGCTTCTTCTTCGCACCTAGAAGCGAGCCGAGTTCGCCCTCCAAGCGATGTCCAAGACAGATTGGACGCTACGGATTCGGCAAGTGCGCCCCGCCCTGCCGCAAGTGGTCCAGCGCATTCGCCCACCAAGTCATCATGCGCACGCGCTCGTCCCAATACTGGGCGCGGGCGTACGCGCGCCGAATGTCATTTCTTTCGACATGAGCGAGCTGGCGCTCGATGGCGTCGGGATTCCAGAGGCCGCATTCGTTGAGAAGCGTCGAAGCCGTGGCACGGAAGCCATGAGCGGTCGCCTCGTCCTTCGCATAGCCGAGTCGTCGAAGGGCGGCGTTCAACGTGCCGTCCGACATGGGGCGCGTGCGCGAACGTACGCTCGGGAACGCGAGCGAACCGTCGCCCGTGTCGCGGCGCAGCTCCGCCAAGATCGCAATGGCCTGAGTCGCGAGAGGGACCTTGTGCTCGCGGCGCGTTTTTGTCCGCGCGGCGGGGATCGTCCAGACGGCGGCGTCGAAATCTAACTCGCCCCACTCCGCCGCCCGTAGCTCTCCCGGGCGCGGGAAGAGGAGCGCCATGAGCTGCAAGGCCGCGCGCGTCGTTCGTTGTCCGTCGAACGTGTCGATGGCCCTGAGCAACGCGCCGAGCGCCTCCGGCTCCGTGATCGCCGGGCGCGGCGTGACCTTGGGCGTGATCAGCGCACCCTGAAGCGCAAATGTCGGATCGGACTCGGCGCGATCCGTCGCCACGGCGTAGCGGAAGACAGCGCCGATCGTTGAACGCAGACGCCGCGCCGTCTCGTAGCGGCCGCGCGCCTCCACGGCCCTCAGGACGGCGAGGACTTCCTTAGGACGGATTTCGGATATGGGGCGATTGGCTAGCCGCGAATCGGCGAAGCTGAGGAGCCAAGCGATTTTGGTCATGGTCGTCGGTGCGCGGCTCTCTTTCTCCAGTTTCTGGAGATACTCGTCGGCGATCTTGCGGAAAGTGTCCTCCTTCGCCGCCGCTCGTTCCTTCGCCTCTCGCTTCTCCGCGGCGGGGTCGACGCCGTTGGCGAGCTTTTTCTTCGCCTCGTCGCGCGCGTCGCGCGCCTCCGCCAGCGAAATCAGCGGATATGGGCCCAAGGCGAGCGCTTTCTGCTTGCCTACGAAGCGATAAGCGAGCCGCCATTGCCGGCTGCCAGTGGGCTGAATCCAAAGCTGCAAGCCGCCCCCATCGGAGAGCTTCCGGACCTTGGGACCTGGTTTGGCGTTCAGGCATTCGATGTTGGAAAGCGGCACGGCTTCACCCTCCAAGTTCGCGCAAATCGATTGAAGGCGCGGCTTTCGTTGTTGGAACGCAAGTTCCATTCCCCTGCTGCGGCGCGGGTTTCATTCCGCTGACGGGAATCGAAACGGAGTTGAGCCGCCGTTGGAAACGACTTCGCCCCTCTGATCGTGTCTTGGGTTCGATTCCAGAACGCGGACTGCAATTGGTCACCCTCGCTCCAACACCCTTCAATTGGGCCAGCGGATAGACCAACAATTTTTGCGCAATGTCCAGGAACAGGCTTGAACGCGTTGGAACAAGTCGAAACGTCACTCAATTGATTTTAAAGGAATAATTGGAACGAAATAGAACGTCTTTGGACGGAGAAAAACAGGTAAATGGTGCCCAGGGGCGGAATCGAACCACCGACACGCGGATTTTCAATCCGCTGCTCTACCAACTGAGCTACCTGGGCGTCCGGGCTCAGGCGCGCAGCCTGAACGGAGCGCGGTTTATATTGGATCGCGGCGCCCGTGTCCACGCAGCTTGATAGACGCGCGCATCACCTTATGGGAACAGGCATTTTGGGGCCTGGAAACGCCGCCGAGAGCGCGCGTTTCACCGCCTCGGCCGCGCTTCTCAGCGCGCCTAGTTCGGTTTGCGCGCAGCGTGCGCGTCGGATGCATCATCGCCTTCGTCCTCAAAGGCGTCTTCCGGGATCTGGTCAGCCGCCTCGCCGTCCACGCCAGGCACGACATAGACGCCGCTAAGCCAGCGATTGAGGTCGCGATCCGCACAGCGCTTCGAGCAAAACGGCTTGAATTCGCGCACAACCGGCGCGCTGCATATCGGACATTTCGCGGTCATATCGCCTCCACATCCACACGTTCGCGGTCAAAAGCCAAATCGGCGACAAGCTCGACGCGCATGATCGCCCTTTGCGCCAATGCCGCGCGCCAGTCGACCGGGCCGCTTTCCAGCCACGCCACCACTTCGGGAGCCGCGCGCAGTCTCAGCCTGGCGGCGCGATCCGCCTGAGCGGCGCGCTCAACCGCGCGCAATCCGGCAAGCGCCGCCGTCTCCACCGACTTAGCGCCATCCGCATCGCAAACAAGCGCGCGCAAAGGCGCTGTGAGGCGTTCAAAGCTCAACAGCGCGACGTCGAAGGCGTTTGCCGGGACAAGGCCTGTCTGGCGCGGAAACTGTCCCGCCAGGCGTTTGAGTTCGGCGTGCAGCGCATTGCGTGAGGCCGACTTGCGCAACGAGATGAAGTCGATGGCTGCGAGACCGCCAAGCCCGCGCAGTCGCGCCTGACGGAACGCTTCGGCGGCGGCGAGCTTGTTGAGCGCGAGCGCGAATGTTTCCGGGTCCGCGCTCGCCGCGCGCGC